>JBGAOL010000022.1:0-19899 GCA_044221825.1 Gemmatimonadales bacterium | reverse complement strand
TTCACCAGCTTGTCCGTCTTCTGCTCCAGGTCCTTGACGCTCACCTTGAGGCCCCACTCCGGGTCGCCGTGCACCAGCACCGGCTCGGCCCGGCAGAGCGACACGATCTGCGGGTACGACACCCAGGCCGGCGCCGGGATGAGCACCTTGTCCTTGGGCCCGAACAGCGCGAAGCAGGCGTTGAAGATCGACTGCTTGGAGCCGTTGGAGATGACGATCTGGTCCGGGTTGATGGCCACGCCCTTCGACATGAGCGACACGTCGCGCGCGATGGCCGTCCGCAGCTCGGCGATGCCGATGTTCGGCGGATAGCGGGTCATCCCCTTCTCGATGGCCTTCACCGCCGCGTCTGCCACGGCGCGCGGCGTGTTGAAGTCGGGCTCCCCCACGCTCATGTCCACGATGTCCTCGCCCGCCGCGCGCCGGCGCTTGGTCTCGGCGCTGATGGCCACGGTCTCGGAGGGCTTGAGGTAGGCGATGTTGGGGGAGAGGGCGTCCGACATGGTGGGGTCCATCAGGCTCAGGGACAAAGGCGCACCCCGGACGCGCCGGCAGGGCGCGGACGGGGCGGTGCCGGAGCGGGGCGCTCGGGACTTGGAATAGTCCCCGCCCGCCGGGGCGATGTCAACTGGCCCGAACGCCGAGCCCCCGTTACCTTCCCCGCCCCAAGGTGGGATTCACCCGCTGTTTGACAATTGAGGATGGCGATGTCGGGAATTGCTGATCTGCACGTCGCACCGGCGGTGGCCGGTGCCCTCGAGGCATTCGGGTATTCGGCCGAGGATGCCCTGGTCCGGGACCAGGCGCCGGCTGCCCGCGGGCACCAACCTGGCGCTGGCGTACCCGCCGGCCGCCCGCTACGCCGCGCCGGCGCTGGCCGGGGTGGTGAGTGCCTTGGTTTCCGACGACACCCTGGGTCTCGTGCTGGTGCCGCCGCAGGCGCTGGCCGAGTGGGCCGCCGTCCTCCTCCCCCTGGCCGAGGCCGCCGGTCTCCCGGCCCTCGCCGCCCAGGCCCCCGGGCGCGCCGGTCGCGCGCTCCGCGAGGGCACCCTTCGCCTCCTCCTCACCACCCCCGAGACGGCCTACGCGCTGCTCGAGCGCTCCGCGCTCAAGACCGAGCGCGTGGGTCACCTGGTGCTGGCCTGGCCCGAGCAGTTCGACTCGGAAGAACCGGTCACCGCGCTGATGCACGACGTGCCCGCGGACGCGCAGCGCGTGCTGGTCTTCGCCGCGTACCGCACCGCGCACCCGCTGCTCGAGCGGTACGCCCGCCGCGCCCACCTGGCCGGCCCGCTGGTCCCCAACCTCGCGGAAGGCGTCGAGGCGCCCGCCCGTCCGGCGGCCCGCGTGGCCACGGTGAGCTGGAGCCGTCGCGCCGGCGCACTCACGTCGCTGCTCGACGTGCTCGACGGCGCGCCTCACCGTCTGGTGCGCCGACCAGGCCAGCGCCGCCGCCGCCGCGCGCGCCTCACCGTCTGGTGCGCCGACCAGGCCAGCGCCGCCGCTGCCCGCGCCGCCCTCCCCGTCGCCGATGCGAGCGTCACCATCACCACCGGCGACGCGCCCAAGTCCGACACCGTCATTGCCTGGGACCTCCCTGACCCGGCGCGCACCGCCCAGCTGGCCTCGGCCGGCGAGCTGGTGCTGCTGGCGCCGCCGCACGCCACGGCCTACGTGACGCAGGTGACGAGCCGCCAGCACCCGCTGCGCCCCGCCGGTGCCCTGGAGGAAGTCCGCCGCGAGGCGGGCCGCCGCCGGCAACTGGTGGAGGGCGAGCTGGAGAAGGGCGAGCTCGAGGGCGACCTGCTGGCGCTGGCCCCGCTCTTCGAGCGGGCCGACCCGGCGCTCGTGGCCGCGGCGCTCTATCGCCTGTGGCGCGGGGCACCGGGCGCGGTGGCGCCGGCGGCCACCAGTGTGCCGGCCGCCGAGGGCGGGTCGGCGCGGATCTGGATTGGCGTGGGCAAGAAGGACAACGTGGCGCCGGCGGACATCGTGGCGGCGCTCACGCGGGACGTGGGGATGGACAGCGGGAAGATCGGGCGGATCGAGATCCGCGAGCTGTTTGCGCTGGTGGAGGTGCCGGCCGGCGAGGCGGACGAGATTGCGCGGCGGCTCTCGGGCCGGCAGATCCGGCGGCGGACGGTCACGGCCAAGGTGGATCGCGGCCGTCCGGAGGGCACCCGGGAGCGGAGCGGGCGGCCGGAAGGCACGCGGGAACGGGGCGAGCGCCCGGCGCCGCGCCGCGGCCCCAAGCCGCGCTAGCGGCCGCGGTTCACCGCTTCCTTCAGGCCCTTGCCCGCCCGGAACACCGGCGCGGTCGAGGGCTTGATGGTCATGGCGCGCCCCGTCCGGGGATTCCGGCCGGTGCGCGCCTTCCGCTTGCGGGTCTCGAAGCTGCCGAAGCCGCTGATGGTGACCTTCTTGCCCTTCCGCAGCTCGGCCGGGATGAGGCCCTCGGCCCCGAAGAGCGCCTCGAGCGCGCGGACCACCTCCGCCTTGGGCCGGCCCAGCCGGGCGGCCAGGGCGACTGCAAGCTGCTGCCGGTTCACGAGGACTCCGCGGACGGGGTGGCGAATGGGGACGGCCAATATGGGAACCCCCGGCGGAGGCCGCAAGCGCACGCATCACACCACCGGGCGTGATCGCGACGCTTGACCCCGCCTCGGCGCGGTCGTATCCTCACGAGCCTCCGCAGGTCCCCACTCCGTCTTCCGACGAGATCACGATGTACCACGGAACGCGACCCGGCTGGATCGAGGTCATCACCGGGGTCATGTTCAGCGGCAAGAGCGAGGAGCTGATCCGGCGCGTGCGCCGGGCCATCATCGCGCGCCGTCGTGTCCAGGTCTTCAAGTCGCACCTCGATGCGCGGTATGCGGGGCTCTACACCGTGTCCACGCACGACGGCCGCGAGCTCGAAGCCACGCCGGTGGACTCAGCCGCGGAGATCTTCCGTCAGGTGCGGCCCGACACCGAGCTCGTGGCCATCGACGAGGCCCAGTTCCTCGACCCCGAGGTGGTGACGGTGGCGAGCGCCCTCGCCGCGCGCGGCGTCCGGGTGATCCTGGCCGGCACCGACACCGACTTCCGGGGCGAGCCCTTCGGCGCCATGGGGAACCTGCTCGCCATCGCGGAGTCGGTGGACAAGCTGCAGGCCATCTGCGTCATCTGCGGCGACCTCGCCACCCGGAACCAGCGGCTGGTGGACGGCAAGCCGGCCCGCTACGACTCGCCCACCATCCTGGTCGGCGGACGCGAGGCCTACGAGGCCCGCTGCCGCCACTGCCACCGGGTGCCGCGGCGGGACGAAGACCAGACGGCCCTCCTCTAGGCACGCGCGCCCTACAGGCCGCGCCTACCCTCCTCGCGCCCCTCAGGTCGTGCCCACACCCATCGGATGAGACGGATTGCGCTGACGGGCAACGCGGCGGCGGGGAAGTCCACCGTCGCGGCCTTCCTGCGCGGGTGGGGCGTCACCGTGATCGACGCCGACGCCATCGTGCGCGAGCTGCAAGCGCCGGGGGCCCCGCTGCTCCGTGCCATCGTCAGGCGCTTCGGCCAGGGGGTGCTGCGGCCCGACGGCACCCTGGACCGCCCTCGGCTCCGCGCCCTGGTGCTCGGCGAGCCGGCCAAGCGGCTGGCGCTGGAGGCGCTGGTCCACCCGGCCGTGGCGGAGCGGCGCGAGCAGCTCGAGGCCGAGGCGGAGGCCCGGGGCATCGGCACGGTGGTGCACGACATCCCGCTCCTCTTCGAGGCCATGGACCCGGGCGCCTTCGACGCGGTGCTGCTGGTGGACGCGCCCGAGCCGCTGCGGCGCGCGCGCCTCGCGGAGCGGGGCCTCTCGCCGCACGAAGTGGAGCAGCTGCTCGCCGCCCAGCGGCCGCCGGAGGAGAAGCGCGCCTGGCGCGGCGGCCCGCGGGATGCGCCGGCGCTCCTGATCGAGAACGACGCCGACCTGGCGACGCTCGAGGCCCGCAGCCGCGCCGCGTGGGAGGCCGCGCTCGGCTGACGCCACCGCTCATATTCATGCAGCCGCCGGGTGAGCCTTGCCCCGTCCCCCACCCTCCCCTATTCTCCCCGCACTGAACTTTTCCCCGGAGCCGTCCGTGGCCGAGATTCCCGCCGACCTGCTGTACACGCCCGAGCACGAATACGTCCGCAAGACCAGCGATCCGGCCATCGTCGAGATCGGCATCACCGACTACGCCCAGGGCGAGCTCGGCGACATCGTCTTCGTGGACCTGCCGAAGCCCGGGCAGGCGTTCGACCGGATGGGGGTCTTCGGGACGGTGGAGGCGGTGAAGGCGGTCTCCGAGCTCTTCTGCCCGGTGGCCGGCACGGTGGTGGAGTCGAACCCGGCGCTGGACGCCGATCCGGCCACCATCAACCGCGACCCGTACGGCGCGGGCTGGATGGTCCGCCTCCGCCTCGCCTCGCCGGCCGAGCTGGGCACGCTGCTCGACGCGGCGGCCTACGGGGCCAAGATCGGTGGCTGACCACCGCCCCCCGATCGTGATGCAGTGACCGACCGGCGCCCCGCGGAGCTCTCGCGGGGCGTTCGCGTCGGGAGGGGCGCCGCCGGGCCGGATCCCGCGCGGCGCCCCGGCTCCCCCGCCCCCGCGCCAGACGCGGGCGCCCCCGGAGCCGGGCACCCCGCGGGAGCCGCGGCACTCCGTCGGCTCCATTCCTGAGGTACGGCGGCCCGCCAGTGCCGCCCCTACGCGAGGGGAACCCCGCGTTCCCCCGGACCGACCCGCGATGACCGACATGCTCTCCCGCCCGGCGCCCGGCGCCCGGCCCGACACGCCTCCCGCGGACGCACCGTACACGCTGCTCCGCACCGACCGCTTCGTCCACCGCCACCTGGGCCCCCGCCGCGACGACATCCAGGCGATGCTCGGGCTGCTGGGCTACGACTCGCTCGACGCCTTCGTCGACGCGGTGGTCCCCGCCGACATCAGGCTGGCCCAGCCGCTCGACCTGCCGCCCAACCGGAGCGAGCGCGAGGTGCTGGTGGCGCTCCGCGGCATCGCGAGCGCCAACCGCCTGTACCGGAACTACCTCGGCATGGGCTACTACGGCACCTTCACGCCGCAGGTGATCCAGCGGAACATCCTGGAGAACCCCGGCTGGTACACGGCCTACACGCCGTACCAGGCCGAGATCTCGCAGGGCCGCCTCGAGGCGCTGCTCAACTACCAGACGGTGGTGGCGGACCTCACCGGGCTCCCGATCGCCAACGCGTCGCTGCTGGACGAGGCCACGGCCGCGGCCGAGGCCATGGCCATGACGCTGGCCATGAAGAAGGTGAGCGGGACGCCGGTCTACCTGGTGGACGGCGGCTGCCACCCGCAGACCATCGCGGTGGTGCAGACCCGCGCGTGGGCCCGCGGCATCGAGGTGCGGGTGGGCGACGCGGAGGCGTTCGAGTTCGGGCCGCAGGTGATCGGCTGCCTGGTCCAGTACCCCGCCACCGATGGCGGCATCCGCGACTTCCGCGCGGTGGCGGCCAGGGCCAAGGCGGCGGGCGCGCTCGTCACCTGCGCCACCGACCTGCTGGCCCTGACGCTGCTCACCCCCCCGGGCGAGTGGGGCGCCGACATCGCGGTGGGCAACAGCCAGCGCTTCGGCGTGCCGATGGGCTACGGCGGGCCGCACGCGGCCTTCTTTGCCACGCGCGATGAACTCAAGCGCCACATGCCGGGCCGCATCATCGGGGTGTCGAAGGACTCGAGCGGCCGCCCCGCGCTCCGCATGGCGCTGCAGACCCGCGAGCAGCACATCCGCCGCGACAAGGCCACCAGCAACGTCTGCACCGCGCAGGTGCTGCTGGCCGTGATGGCCAGCATGTACGCCGTGTACCACGGCCCCGCCGGCCTCAAGCGCATCGCCGAGCGGGTGCACACGCAGGCCACCATGCTGGCGGGCGCGCTCCGGCGGCTCCGCTACCACATTGTCCACGAGCACTTCTTCGACACCGTCTGCGTGCAGGTGCGGCCGGCCAACCTGCCGCGGATCCTGGACGCGGCCCGCTCGCGCCGCATCAACCTGCGGGTGCTGGACCAGCACCACCTCTGCGTGGCGCTGGACGAGACCGTCTCGGTGGCGGACCTCTCCGACCTGATCTCCATCTTCTCGCTCGACGTGGCCCTGCCCCACATGCTGGGCGACAGCGGCGTCCACACCGAGCCCGCCATCCCCGCGCACGCGCGGCGCGGCACCGCCTACCTGGCGCATCCCGTGTTCCATCGCTGCCACAGCGAGACGGAGATGCTCCGCTACATCAAGCGGCTCGAGGCCAAGGACCTCTCGCTCACCGCGGCGATGATCCCGCTCGGCTCGTGCACCATGAAGCTCAACGCCACCACGGAGATGATGCCGGTGGGCTGGCGGGCGCGCGGGCCGCACGCGGCCTTCTTTGCCACGCGCGATGAACTCAAGCGCCACATGCCGGGCCGCATCATCGGGGTGTCGAAGGACTCGAGCGGCCGCCCCGCGCTCCGCATGGCGCTGCAGACCCGCGAGCAGCACATCCGCCGCGACAAGGCCACCAGCAACGTCTGCACCGCGCAGGTGCTGCTGGCCGTGATGGCCAGCATGTACGCCGTGTACCACGGCCCTGCCGGCCTCAAGCGCATCGCCGAGCGGGTGCACACGCAGGCCACCATGCTGGCGGGCGCGCTCCGGCGGCTCCGCTACCACATTGTCCACGAGCACTTCTTCGACACCGTCTGCGTGCAGGTGCGGCCGGCCAACCTGCCGCGGATCCTGGACGCGGCGCGCTCGCGGCGGATCAACCTGCGGGTGCTCGACCAGCACCACCTCTGCGTGGCGCTGGACGAGACCGTCTCGGTGGCGGACCTCTCCGACCTGATCTCCATCTTCTCGCTCGACGTGGCCCTGCCCCACATGCTGGGCGACAGCGGCGTCCACACCGAGCCCGCCATCCCCGCGCACGCGCGGCGCGGCACCGCCTACCTGGCGCATCCCGTGTTCCATCGCTGCCACAGCGAGACGGAGATGCTCCGCTACATCAAGCGGCTCGAGGCCAAGGACCTCTCGCTCACCGCGGCGATGATCCCGCTCGGCTCGTGCACCATGAAGCTCAACGCCACCACGGAGATGATGCCGGTGGGCTGGCGCGAGTTCAACCGGCTGCACCCGTTCCAGCCGCTGTCGCAGACGCAGGGGTACCTGCAGCTCTTCAGCCAGCTCGAGGAGTCGCTGGCCGAGATCACCGGGTTCGCCAAGGTGTCGCTGCAGCCCAATGCGGGGAGCCAGGGCGAGTACGCGGGCCTGCTGGTGATCCGGAAGTACCACGAGTGCCGCGGCGAGGGGCACCGGAAGACCTGCCTCATCCCCATGTCCGCGCACGGCACCAACCCCGCGAGCGCGGTGATGGCGGGGCTCGAGGTGGTGGCGGTGGCCACCGACCCGCACGGCAACATCGACGTGGCCGACCTCAAGGCCAAGGCGGCGAAGCACGCGGCCACGCTCGCCTGCCTCATGGTGACGTATCCGTCCACGCACGGCGTCTTCGAGTCGTCGATCCGCGAGATCTGCACCGTGGTGCACCAGCACGGCGGCCAGGTGTACATGGACGGCGCCAACATGAACGCGCAGGTGGGCCTCTGCCGCCCCGGCGACTTCGGCGCCGATGTCTGCCACCTGAACCTGCACAAGACCTTCTGCATCCCGCACGGCGGCGGCGGCCCCGGCATGGGCCCCATCTGCGTGGCGCCGCACCTGGCGCGCCACCTGCCTGACCACCCGGTGGTGCCGCTCGGCATCCCGGAGAGCTGCGGCACGATCTCGGCGGCGCCGTGGGGCAGCCCGTCCATCCTGCCGATCTCCTACGCGTACATCGCGCTGATGGGGAGCGACGGGCTGGCGGAGGCCACCAAGGTGGCCATCCTCAACGCCAACTACATCGCGCACCGGCTCAAGGGACATTTCGAGGTGCTCTATACCGGCGCGCACGGGCTGGTGGCGCACGAGTGCATCCTCGACACCCGGCCGTTCAAGCAGTCCGCGGGCATCGAGGTGGAGGACATCGCGAAGCGGATCATCGACTACGGGTTCCACCCGCCGACGGTCTCCTTCCCGGTGCCGGGCACGCTGATGATCGAGCCCACGGAGTCGGAGCCGCGCGAGGAGCTGGATCGCTTCATCGATGCGCTGATCGCCATCCGGCAGGAGATCCGCGACATCGAGGAGGGCCGGGCCCCGCGGGAGAACAACGTGCTCACCAACGCGCCGCACACGCTGGTGCAGGTGGCCGGCAACACGTGGGACCGGCCGTACACGCGCGAACAGGCGGCCTTCCCGGCGCCGGGGCTCCGCGAGCACAAGACGTGGCCCACAGTGGGCCGTATCGACGGCGCGTACGGCGACCGGAACCTGGTCTGCACCTGCCCGCCGATGGGAGACTACGCAGGCGAGTAACACCGCCGGCCGTGATGGGCTGACGACGGGGAGCTCGGGCGAGGCCTGGGCTCCCCGTCCGGCTGTGGGCCGCCGCGACCGGATCCATCCGGCCGAAGAGGCGCTGGGTCGCGCGCCTCGGGGGAGTGAGGGGTCGTGGGTGACCGGCGCCGAGACTTCAACTACTCTTGCTGCTCATGATCTGGAATCTCCTCTCGACGCCTGAACCCCGGCCGGGGCGGTGGCAGATGGCCCTCGACCAGGCGCTCCTCGACGAGGCGGAGCGGACGGGTGAGGGGTTCCTGCGGTGCTACCGCTGGGGACCGTGGACGCTGTCGTTCGGGCGGAATGAACCGGCGCTGCGGCGATATGACCGGGCGCGCATCGAGGCGCGGGGCATGGCGGTGGTGCGGCGGCCCACGGGGGGGCGCGCCGTCTGGCATGCGGAGGAGTGCACGTACGCCGTGGCCGCGCCGGTGACCGCATTCGGCTCCGTGCCGGCGGCCTACCGGGCGATCCATGCCACGATCGCGCGGGCGGTGGAGGGGCTCGGCACCCGGGCGTCGCTGGCGCCCGCGACCCGGCCGCTCGAGGTGGGCGCGGGCGCCTGTTTCGCGGCCCCGGTCGGCGGCGAGGTCTTGCTCGGCGACCGGAAAGTGGCGGGGAGCGCTCAGCTGCAGCAGGGCGCGGCCCTGCTGCAGCACGGTTCCATCCTGCTCGCGGGCACCCAGCGGGTGGTGGCCGAGGTGACGCGGGGCGCGGCACCGCCAGGGGGCGAGGTGGCGCTGTCGGCGGCGCTCGGGCGGGCGATGGCCTTCGAGGAGATGGCCGCGGCGCTCGAGGCCGAAGCGCAGCACTGGCCGGGGTCCTGGCGCGTGTTCGAACCGGCGCGAGCCGAGGCGCTCGCGGCGCGGCACGCGGGGCGTTTCCAGGACCCGGCCTGGACCTGGCGCCGGTAGGCGCGGGATGGTGGCGCCCGGCGGGCGCGGCGCACTACAATTGAAGCCATGCTGCGACGCCTCCTTTGCCTCCTCGCGCCGCTCTCCCTCGTTGCCCTCCCCGCGATCCTCCCGGCGCAGACGCTGGTGATCGTCACGGGGCGCGAGGTACTGAGCCCCGTGCCCACCCTGTGGAAGAACGACCAGTCCAACCGGGAGATCTCCGACCTGCTCTTCCTGCGCCTGGCCGACCTGGGGCCGGCGCTCCGCACCACCGACGAGCGCGCCTTCATCCCGCGACTGGCGCGGCGGTGGACCCGGCGCGACTCGCTCACCCTGGCCTTCGAGCTCGACCCGCGCGCGCGCTGGCACGACGGCACCCCCGTCACCCCGGCGGACGTGATCCTGAGCTTCCGCCGCGCCGCGGACCGTGCCCTCAACCCGCAACTCAGCACCCTGCTCGGGCGCATCACGGCCATGGAGGCGGAAGGGGAGCGCACCGTGGTGGTGCGCTTCCGTGAGGCATACGCCGAGCAGCTGTACGACGCCACCTACCATACCCCACCGCTCCCCGCGCACCTGCTGGCGGGCCTCCCGGCCGAATCCCTCGCGGCCTCGGCGTTCGCCCGGGCGCCCGTGGGGAACGGGCCGTATCGCTGGGTGGGGCGGACCCCGGGCCAGCGCCTGGAGCTCCGCGCGGACACGGCGTTCTTCCTCGGGCGCCCCGGCATCCAGCGCATCGTGCAGCTGGTGGTGCCGGACGGTGAGGCGCGCGCCAACCTGCTCCGCACCGGCGAGGTGGACGCGATCGACAACGTCTACGGCCTCCCCAACTACAGCCGGGTGGAGCGGCTGCCCGACTACGGCTATTACCCGGCGCCGGGCCTGATCCTCGGCTTCGCGGGCTTCAATTTCCGCGACCCCGCGGACACCAGCCGCGCCCATCCGCTGTTCCAGGATCCGCTGGTGCGCCGGGCACTGGCGCTCGCGCTCGACCGGCCCGCCATCAGCCAAGCCACGTGGGGCCCCCTGACCACGACCCCCGATGCCCCGCTCTCAGCCGTGGTGGGGCGCAACGTCACCTCGCCGCCGGTGACGCCGTACGACACCGGCAGAGCCCGTCGCCTGCTGGCCCAGGCGGGCTGGCGCGACCGTGATGGGGACGGCGTGCTCGACAAGGGCGGCCGGCCCCTCCGCTTCCGCTTCATGGTGCCGAGCGTCTCGACCCCGCGGGTGGCGATGGCCACGCGCATGCAGGAGGCCTGGCGGCAGCTCGGCATCGCCGCGGAGCTCGACCTGGTGGAGCCGGGGACGTACATGACCCGGCGCGGCCAGGGGCGCTACGACCTGGAGTTCTGGCAGCCGCTCCAGGATCCCACGCCCTCCGGGCTGGTCCAGAGCTGGGCGTGCTCGGGAATCGGCGGCAGCAACGTGGGGCATTACTGCAACCCGGCCGTCGACTCGCTGCTGGCCGCGGGGAGCCGCGCCCCCGCGGCCGAGGCGGGGCGCCGCTGGAGCCAGGCCGTGGCGCGCATCGCCGAGGACATGCCGGCGGTCTTCCTCTACGCGACGGTCAACGGCACGGCGGTGCACCGCCGCTTCACCAACGTGACGATCCGCCCCGAGTCGGCGTGGTCCACGGTATGGCAGTGGCGGCTCCGCCCCGGCCAGGCGCTGCCCCGGGACGGCCAGTGAGCGGCTGGCTGCTCCGCCGCGCCGCGCAGGCGGCGCTCACCTTCCTGCTCGCGGTGTCGCTCGCCTTCGTGGTGATGCGGCTGGCCCCCGGGGACCCGCTGAGCCGCCTGACAGAAGACCGCCCCCTGGCCCCGGAGGCCATGGCCCGGCTCCGCGCCCGCTACGGCCTGGACCAGCCCCTCGCCGCGCAGTACGGCGCCTTCCTGGCGGGCGTGGCGCGCGGCGACCTTGGCACCTCCATCCTCCGCGACGAGCCCGTCACCCGGCTGCTGGCGGAGCGGCTCCCCGCCACGCTGCTGCTGGGCGGCACGGCGCTGCTGCTCAACTTCACCGTCGGCATCGGCCTCGGCACCTGGCAAGCTACGCGCGCCGGCGGGCGGGGTGACCGCTGGGTCACCCGCCTGGTGCTGGCCGCGTATGCCATGCCCTCCTTCTGGCTCGGGCTGGTGCTGGCGTGGGTCTTCGCGGTGGAGCTCCGCTGGTTTCCCGTCGGCTTCATGCACGACCCGCTGCTGGCCGCCGACGCCGGCTGGGCCGTGCGCCTGGCCGACCTGGCGCGGCACCTGGTGCTGCCGGCCGCCACCCTGTCCATCGTGACGCTCGGCGCCACCGCCCGCTACCAGCGCGGCGCCATGCTCGACGCGCTGGCCCAGCCCTTCGTGCGCACCGCCCGCGCCAAGGGCCTCGGCGAGCGCGCCGTGCGCTGGCGGCACGCCTGGCCCAACGCCCTCGGCCCGGTGCTGGCGCTCTTCGGGCTCTGGCTGCCGCTCCTCGTGGCGGGCTCGGTGTTCGTGGAGCAGGTGTACTCGTGGCCCGGCCTCGGCACGCTGGCGGCCGACGCCATCCTGGCGCGCGACTATCCCGTCATCATGGGCACGACGCTGCTGGTGGCCTTTGCCGTGGTGACCGGCACCCTGGCCGCCGACCTCCTGCACCGCCTGGTGGACCCCCGGGTGGCGACGTGAGCTCGCTGCAGCGCGCCTGGGCGGACGGCGGCGGGCGGAGCGGGCTCGTCGTGCTCGCCACGCTGGTGCTGCTGGCGCTGCTCGGGCCGCTCGCCCTCCCCGACCCGCGCGCCCAGCCCGACCTCACCACCGGCACGCTCCGGCCGCCGACCGCCGCGCACCTGCTCGGCACCGATCACCTGAGTCGCGACGTGCTGAGCCGCGTGGTGACGGGCGCACGCGTCTCGATCGGCGTGGCGGTGGGGGCGGTGCTCCTCGCCGTGACGCTCGGCGCCGGCGTGGGGCTCGTGGCGGGCTACGCGGGCGGCTGGCTGGATGCCGCACTCATGCGGACGGTGGATGCGGCGCTCGCGGTGCCGCGCATCTTCCTGCTGCTGCTCGTCACGGCCACCATGGAGCGCATCCCGCTCGGCGCCCTGGTGCTCCTGCTCGGCGTCACCGGCTGGTTCGGGACCAGCCGGCTGGTGCGGAGCGAGGTGGTGCGCCTCAAGACGCTCGATTTTGTGCGGGGCGCCGAGGCGCTCGGCGCGAGCCCCGGACGGATCGTGGGGCAGCACCTGCTCCCGAACGTGCTTCGCCCGCTCGCCGTGGCCACCACGCTCGCCGTGGGGGACGTGATCCTGCTCGAGGCCGGCCTCTCCTTCCTCGGCCTCGGCGTGCAGCCCCCGATGCCCTCCTGGGGCGGGATGATCTACGAGGCCCGTCCCTACCTGGTGGACGCGCCCTGGACCAGCCTGGCCCCGGGCGTGGCCATCGTCCTGGCGGTGCTGGGCGTGAACCTGGTGGGGGAGGCGCTCTCCCAAGAGCGTGGAGGGCTCCCGGCATGACGGCGCTCCTCGACGTGCGGGATCTCCGCATCGCCTTCCCGGCGAGCGGCGGGAGCCGCCATCCCGTGGACGGCGTGAGCCTCACCATGGCTCCCGGCGAACTGCTCGCGCTGGTGGGCGAATCCGGCTCCGGCAAGACGCTGACGGGACTGGCCCTGCTCCGGCTGGTGCCACCGCCGGGCCGCATCGAGCCCGGCAGCTCCATCCGGCTGGACGGGATCGACGTCCTGGGCCTCGCCGACGAGCCGCTCCGCCAGCTCCGCGGGCGGAAGGCCGCCATGGTGTTCCAGGACCCGCTCGCCAGCCTCAACCCGGTGCTCACCGTGGGGGAGCAGGTGAGCGAGACGATCCGGGCCCACTTTCCCGTCCCGGCGCGCGAGGCGCGGCAGCGCGCCGAGGCACTGCTGGGCGAAGTGGGGCTGCCGGACCCGGCCCGCCGCTACGCGGCGTACCCGCACCAGCTGAGCGGCGGGATGCGCCAGCGGGTGATGCTCGCCATCGCGCTGGCGGCCGAGCCGGCGCTGCTGATTGCCGACGAACCGACGTCGGCCCTCGACGTGACGGTCCAGGCGCAGGTGCTGGCGCTGCTCGACCGGCTGCGGACGGCGCACCACATGGCGGTGCTGCTCATCACCCACGACCTGGGCATCGTGGCGAGCCGCGCGGACCGCGTGGCGGTGATGCAGGCGGGCCGGATCGTGGAGACGGCGCCGACGGCAGCGCTCTTCCGCAGCCCGGCGCATTCCTACACCCAGTCGCTGCTGGCGGCCATCCCGCGGCTCCCCCGCGCCGCCGGAGGTGCCGCGTGACGGCGCCGCTGCTCGAAGTCCAGGATCTCGTGGTGCACTACCCGGGCGGCGGGCTCCTCCGACGGCGCGCGCCGGTGTGCGCGGTGAACGGCGTGTCGTTCACCGTGGCGCGTGGGGAGACGCTCGCCCTCGTGGGCGAATCCGGCTCGGGGAAGTCGTCCCTGGCCAGGACCGTGCTGCGGTTGCAGGAGAAGCAGGGTGGCACGGTGCGCTTCGGCGGGACGGACCTCTTTGCACTCCGGGGCCGGGCGCTGCGTGCGGAGCGGCGGCGGCTGCAGATCGTCTTCCAGGATCCCGCCAGCTCGCTCAACCCGCGGATGCGGATCGGCGACGCGGTGGCGGAGGGGCTGGCCATCCACGCCCTGGCGCCGCGGGACGCGTGGCCGGCGCGGGTGGCGGCGCTGCTCGGGGAGGTGGGGCTCGACCCCGCGCTGGCGGCGCGCTGGCCGCACGAGCTCTCCGGCGGGCAGAAACAGCGCGTGGCCATTGCGCGGGCGCTGGCCGTGGAGCCGGAGCTGGTGGTGCTGGACGAGGCGGTCTCGGCGCTCGACGTGTCGGTGCAGGCCCAGGTGCTCACGCTGCTCACCACGCTGCAGCAGCGGCGGGGGCTGGCCTACCTGTTCATTGCGCACGACCTGGCGGTGGTGGCGCAGGTGGCGCACCGGGTGGCGGTGCTCTACGCGGGCCGGGTGGTCGAGGAGGGTCCCGTCGGCTCCATTCTTTCGGCGCCGCGTCACCCCTACACCCAGGCGCTGCTGGCCGCCGTGCCCGAGCCCGACCCCACGGCTCCCCCGCCCCGCCTCCTGCTCCAGGGCGACCCGCCCGACCCGAGCGCGCTCCCTCCCGGCTGTCCCCTCTGGCCGCGCTGCCAGCACCCGGAGCGGGACGCGCGCTGCCAGGCGGAACGGCCGGCACTGCGCCCCGTGGGCCCCACCCGCGCCGCCTGCCACCACGCGGGGCCGGGGGCCTAGCGGCCCGCCGGCACCAGCTGTGCGAGCGCCTCACACAACACGTCGAGCTCGCGCTCGATCCCGGCCACCGCCTCCGCCGCCCCCTCCAGCCGCCCGGCGCGGGCGGCCTGCTCCAGCGCCTCCGCCCGGGCCCCGACGGCCACGCCCCCGAGTTGCAGGGCCGAGCCCTTGAGTGCGTGGGCCGCCGCGCGCACACCGGCGGCATCGTCCGCGGCCAGGGCGGCCGAAAGCGCCGCGCGGTGCCTGGGGACGGTCTCCAGGAAGAGCTGCACCATCCCCTCCAGCAGGCCGGGCACCTCCTCCTCGAAGCGCCGGATCTCCTGGACGCGGGCGGGATCGAGCGGGCCCGCCGCCTCCGGGGCCCCGAGCAGCGCCACGGCCCGGTCGGCCTCGACGGCGAGCTCGTCGGCGAGGGCGGTCGCATCCGGCAGAGCCCCGCGCTCGAGCGCGATCTCGATCTCCTCGCAGAGCCGCGCGACCGCCGGCGCGCCCACCACCCGCGCGGTGCCGCGGAGCGCCCGCGCCAGCTGCGCGGCGGTGCGCTGGTCCCCTGCGAGGATGGCCTGCCGGAGCGCCCGCACCTGACCAGGCGCCTGCGCGGCGAAGTGGCCGGCCAGGCGGCTGGCGAGGCTGGCGCCGGCGCTGCCCGCCTGGGCCAGGCTGGCGAGCACCCCGCCCTCGGCCGGGACCGGCGCGGTCCCCGGCGCGGACTGGCCGGTGGGCAGCCACTCGCGCAGGGCGCGCGCGAGGTCGGCCTGGCGCACGGGCTTGGGGATGTGGTCGTTCATGCCGGCGGCGAGGCAGCGCTCGCGGTCGCCGGGCATGGCGCTCGCCGTCACCGCCACGACGGGCACCTTGCCGCGGAGCCCGGGCAGCTGGCGGATGCGGCGGACGGTCTCATAGCCGTCCATCCCGGGCATCTCGCAGTCGAGGAGCACCAGGTCGATGCCCTCGCACGCCACCCGTCGCAGCGCTTCCTCGCCGCCGGCGGCGCATTCCACCACCGACGCCAGGCCGCGGAGATAGGCCTCGGCCACGAGGCGGTTGATGGGATCGTCGTCCACCACGAGGATGCGGGCGCCGGCCGGGGCCTCGCGCTCGGGGGCGCGATCGGCCTCGAGCTGGCGCGCCTCGAGCAGCCAGTGCCGGGTGATGAGCGGCCAGGTGAGCCCATCACGCGCCACCTGGCGGGCGACGGCCACGGCCTCCCGCAGGTCCTCCGCGCGCGCGGGCAGCGCCAGCAGGGCGGTGGCGCCGAGCTGGGTGAGGCGAGGCGCATCACCGGGGCGCGCCTGCCGGAGCAGCACGAGGATGGCCACGCGTGGCCACAGTCCGCGATGCGCACCCTGGAGGGCCGCCTCGAGGGAGGCGTGCAGCCGCTCGGCCTCGAGCACGACGACCCCGAAGGGATCACGGAGCGAGGCCGCCTCCAGCAGGGACTCGTGCAGCGGGTGGTAGCTGCCGTCGGTGGTGACGCGAAGCCCCAGGCCGCGAAGCTGCGGCAGGGCGTCGGGATCCGGGAGGGCGTCGAAGCTGATGTACAGGGCGCGGAGGCCCTCGAGACTCAGGTCGCGCGGGAGTTGGGCGGGCACCGGCGGCGCGGCCGGCAGGGGCAGCGTGAAGGTGAAGCGGCTTCCCTCGCCGGGGGCGCTGGTGACCCCGATGGTGCCACCCATCAGCGCCACCAGATCGCGGCAGATGGTGAGCCCGAGGCGCGCCCGGCCCTCCTGGCCCCACGGCGTGGAGTCACCGGCCCCGTCGTGGGTGGTGAAGAGCTGCTCCCGCTGCTCCGGGGTCATGCCGATGCCGGTGTCCGCCACGGTGAAGGCCACCTGCGTCTCCTCGCCCTCGCCGGTCACCGCCAGGCTCACGGTGACGCGCCCCGACGGGGTGAAGCGCAGGGCGTTGGCGAGCAGGTTGGTGAGCACCTGGCGCAGGCGCACCGGGTCGCCGAGCAGGCGGGCCGGGACCTCCGGGGCGAGGTGCTGCTCCAGCCGGACGCCGCGGTCGGCGGCGCGTGGCGCGAAGAGGGCGATGGTCTCGTCGAGCAGGCGCCGCACGTCGAAGGGCACCTGCTCGATGGCGAGGGTGCCGGACTCGACCCGCGAGAGGTCCAGCAGGTCGTTGACCAGCGCCAGCAGCGACTCGCCCGCCGAGTGCACCGCCTCGACGTAGCGACTCTGGTCGGGGGTGAGCGGGGTCCGCCGGAGGAGGTCCGCGAGGCCGAGGACGGCATTCATCGGGGCGCGGATCTCGTGGCTGGAGCGTGCCAGCAAGGCGCTCTTGGCCTGGTTGGCGGCCAGGGCCTCGTCGTGCGCCCGGCGCCAGCCGCGCTCGGCCTCCTCGCGAGCCCGGGCCAGCTGGTTGTAGCGGGTGGTGAACGCGGCCCACTCGCGTGCCGCGTGCTCCGGGGGCAGCGGGCCGAGGCGGCCTTCCGCCTCGAGCCGCGCCATGGCGGCATCGAGCCGCGCGAAGGGGCCGAGCAGCAGGTGCTGCGCCGACCAGAGACCCCAGCCGCAGAGGCCCACCGCCAGCAGGCTCATCAGCACATACCCGCTCACCAGCCAGGCGTCGAGCGCGGCCAGCTCCGCGCGGGAGGCGCGGAGCTCCACCTGCACCGTGGGCCGGCCGAGCAGGTCGGCCACCACGAGGCGGGTGCGGACGCTGTCCCCGCGGGCGAAGACGGTGCGGCCGCTGTCACCGGGGCCGGCGGCGTTCGCCAGCTCCATGTCGAAGCCGAGGAGCGCGCCCTGTCCCGCGAGCGTGCCCGCGACCAGGGGCCGGGCCACCAGCAGGTAGCCGCGCGCCGGCTCGTGCGCGCGGCCGCTCGAGCTGGGAAGCACCACGGCCCCGGCCACCTCGTGGAGAACCCCGCCGAGGTCCAGCAGCCCGGCCACGCTGCGCGCCGAGTCGAGGAGCGGCAGCAGCCGGGCGAGTGGCAACGCGGGCGGCGCGGCGGGGCCGGGGGCCTGCCAGGCCCACTGCACGGTACCGTCGCGCCGCAAGAAGAGGATCGACTGGTCCCCGTACTGCGCGGGCAGCCAGTCGATGAAGTTCTCGGTGAGCCAGGGGAGGTCGCTGGCGCGGTGCGGCCGGCCGAGGTAGGCGTAGCTGTCGTCCCACCAGGCGCTCTCGGTGAGGCGGCGGCGGTCCTCCTCCGCGCGGCGGGACAGGGCCAGGCGAGTGCGGGTGACCGCGCTCCGTGCGGCCTCGGCGTCGAAGCGCCGGCGCATGGTGACCAGCAGCCCGCCGCCGAGCGCCACCAGGCTCACGATCACCAGGGCGGCCGGAATGCCGAACTGGAGGAACTGGCGGCGGACGCCAGCCGGAACCCGGCCGCCCGCCGGCGCGGTCATGTCACCGCCTCGAGGTCGGCGGGAAGCGCCTGGCCCTGCTCGGCGACGGCCAGCGCCCGCTCATAGAAGGGCCGGACCCGCGCAAACTCCCGGGCCAGCCGCTCCGCCTGCTCCTCCCCCAGCCGCAGGCTGCCGCCGGCGCCCTGCCGTTCCAGCGTCTCGGCCACCTCCCCCATGCGGCGCGCGCCGACGATCCAGCAGGCGCCCTTCAGGGTGTGGGCCACATGGTTCACTTCCTTCGGGTCATTGGCGGCCACCGCGGCGGCGAGCGCCTCGAGCCGGGCCGGGGTGTCGCGCAGGAAGAGCCGGCAGAGCTCGGCCACCAGCGTGGAGCCGCCGGAGCGGTCGTACTCGCGCAGCTGGTCCAGCGGGCTCGTCTCGAGCGCCTCCTCCGGGACCAGGTGCTCGCCCGAGACCCGGCCGCGGCCGGCGGTGAGCCAGCGATCGAGCATGGAGGCGAGGGCCTCGCTCTTCACCGGCTTGGGGACGTAGTCGTCCATGCCGGCGGCCAGGCACTTCTCGCGGTCGCCCTGCATGGCGTTGGCAGTCATGGCGATGACCGGGAGCCGTGCGGCCGGGGTGTCCGAGGCGCGAAGGAGCCGGGTGGCCTCGTAGCCGTCCATCTCCGGCATCTGGCAGTCCATGAACACCAGGTCGTACGGCAGCGTCACCAGCATGTCCACCGCCTCGCGGCCGTTGGCGGCCACGTCCACGCGGCAGTTGAGCTTCTCCAGCAGCCGGATGGCGAGCTTCTGGTTGACCGGATTGTCCTCGACCAGCAGGACCCGCGGCGTGGTCGTCAGGCGGCGGGGCTTGGCGGCCGCCGGCGTTCCCGCGCTCCGGCTCTCGGCCAGCGAGTGGCGGGTGATGAGCGGGAGCCGCTCGGGTTGCCCGCGGGTTCCCCAGGCGACGGCCAGGGCCTCGGCGAGGTCGTGATGATGGACCGGCTTCACGAAGTAGCCGGCGAAGCCCGCGTCGGAGGCGCGTGTCCCGTCGCCCGGGCGTCCCTGGGAGGTGAGGAGCAGCAGGACCGTGCCGCGGAGCCGGGGGTCCGCCTTCACCAGGCGGCCGAAGGCCTCACCGTCCCCGTCGGGGAGCTGGGCCGCGAGGAGCGCCACGCCGTAGGGGTCGCCCACCCACTCCGCGTTGCCGAGTTCGGCCAGCCCCTCCTCGCCGCTCGCCACGGCCGAGGGGCGGCACTCGAGAGTGTGGAGCTGCTCCGAGAGGACGTGCCGGTTGACGGCGTCGGGATCCACGACCAGGACGCGCACGCCCTCGAGGGCCGGGGCCACCCGGGGCAGGGCGCGGAACGACTCGTCCACGGGGAGCGGGAGCGTCACCCAGAAGCAGCTGCCGGCCCCTTCCTCGCTCCTGGCGCCCACGGTCCCGCCGAGCAGCTCCGCGAGCTGCCGGCAGATGGCCAGGCCCAGCCCGGTCCCGCCGTACTTGCGGGTGGTGGAGGTGTCGGCCTGGGTGAACTTGTCCCAGACCCGCTCCAGCCGGTCGGCGGGGATGCCGATGCCGGTGTCCTCCACCGCGAAGCGCACCAGCGGCCCGCGCTCGCTCCGCCCCGCCAGCTCCACGTTGATCAGCACATGCCCGCGGGCGGTGAACTTGACGGCGTTGCCGGCCAGGTTGACGAGGATCTGCCGGATGCGCCCCGGGTCGCTCACCACCTGGGCGGGGACGTCCGGGGCCACGCGCACCACGAGCTCGAGGCCCTTCTCCTGCGCGCGCCCGGCCACGAGGTCCGCCACCTCCTCCACCGTGCGCCGCAGGTCGAAGGAGATGAGCTCCACGCTCAGCTTGCCGGCCTCGATCTTGGAGAAGTCGAGGATGTCGTTGATGATCCCGAGCAAGGCGTCGGCCGAGCGCTGGATGGCGGTGGCGTACTCGCGCTGCTCCCCGTTCAGG
>JBGAOL010000452.1:0-2509 GCA_044221825.1 Gemmatimonadales bacterium | reverse complement strand
ACTCGGCAGGGGCACGCCGCGGACGCCGAGGTTGAGCACGGCGAGCAGCACCAGCGACATGGACAGGAGCTGCGCCAGCATGGACTGGAAGGCGCCGGGCACGGGCGGCGTCACGTCCACGGTGCCGAGGTAGAGCACCAGGCCCGTCACGGCGATGCCTACGAGCGTGGTGCAGCCATCGGCCAGCAGCAGCCGCCAGTGGAGTCGCGTCACGGGGCGGAGCGGCAGCGTGAGCACGCCGGCGAGCGCCAGCAGGTAGGAGATGATGGCGGAGCCGCCCTCCTGCGCTGAGGTGTAGACCCCCACGCCCTGCAGGAGGTAGTTGAGGACCCCCATGCAGAACCCGAGCCCGGTGAGCCGGAGGGCAATGCGGAAGCGCAGGGCGAAGTCGGCGCGGAACGAGGCCAGCAGGAAGATGGTCGCGTCCACGGCGAGGAACGCGGCGAAGCAGAAGCCCCGCTGCCGGTCGGTCCAGCCGCCGGGCGTGAAGACCACGAACTCGGAGAGGAAGGCCAGGACGGCGAGCAGCACCACACCCCACACCCAGCGAGGGCGTGGCGCGGTGCCGGAAGGCACGGGCGGCGACTGAATCAAGGCGAGCGGGCCAGCCGTCATGGGGCCGATACCGTCGTCGGGGGGGGCAACCGTTGGCGGTCCGCAAGTATCTTACTCCGGCTGACGCTTAATGACACCCGCGCCCGCGCGCGTCCACCCCTTTACCCACTCCTCATGAAGGCCTTCCTCTCCCGCCCCCTGCTCCTCGTGGCCGCGCTCGGCGCCGGCCCCCTGGCGGCGCAGGCCCCGGCACTCTCGGTCCCCGTCACGGTGGACACCCTTCCCAACGGCCTCACGGTCATCGTGCACGAGGATCACTCGGTGCCGGTGGTGGCCGTCAACATGTGGTACCACGTGGGCTCCGGCGACGAGAAGGCGGGGCGCACCGGCTTCGCGCACCTCTTCGAGCACCTGATGTTCATGGGGTCGGAGCACGCGGCGTACCCGGCCTTCGACCGGCTGCTCGAGGCCGCGGGCGCCAACAACAACGGCTCCACCACCGAGGACCGCACCAACTACTACGAGTGGGGCCCCGCGGGTGCGCTGCCGCTCATGCTCTGGCTCGAGGCCGACCGCATGGGCTGGCTGCTGCCGCCCATGACCGCGGAGAACGTGGACCTGCAGCGCGACGTGGTGAAGAACGAGCGCCGCCAGAGCTACGAGAACCAGCCCTACGGCCTGGCCAGCGAGACCATCCTGGGCATGCTCTACCCGACGAGCCACCCCTACAGCTGGCCGGTGATCGGCTCCATGGCCGACCTCACGGCCGCCCAGCTCGACGACGTGAAGGAGTTCTTCCGGCGCTGGTACGCCCCCAACAACGCCTCCCTGGTGGTGGCGGGCGACGTGAAGCCGGCGGAGGTGATGCGGCTGGCGGCGCAGTACTTCGGCGAGATCCCCCGCGGCCCGGCCGACGCGCGCCGCGTCAGCGCCGTGCCCCCGGTGCGGCTGGCGCGCGACACCGCGCGGGTGCTCGAGGACCGGGTGCAGCTCCCCCGACTCTACTACACCTGGCCCACCGTGGCCGACCTGGCCGGCGACGACGCCGCGCTCACCCTGCTGGCCTACATCCTGACCGGCGACAAGAACAGCCGCCTGACGCAGGCGCTGGTGTACGACACCCAGCTCGCCTCCGGCGTCTTCTCCTACCAGGACGGCAAGCGGCTGGCGGGCGACTTCTCGATCGTGGCCACCGCCCGCCCCGGGCACGCGCTGCCCGAGCTGCAGCAGCCCATCGAGCGGGTGCTGGCGCGCCTCGCCGCCGAGGGCCCGACGGCGCGCGAACTGGACCAGGCCAGGAACGCCACCGAGGCGGACTTCCTGCGCCAGCTCGAGACGGTGAACAACAAGGCCGACCGGCTCAACTCGTACTTCGTCCGCACCGGCACGCCGGACTGGTTTGCCCAGGACCTGGCCCGCTTCCGTGGCGTCACCGCCGCCGACGTGCAGCGGGTGGCGCAGACCTACCTCCGCGCCCCGCGGGTGATCCTGAGCGTGGTGCCGGAGGGCAAGACGAACCTGGCCGCCCAGGCCGTGGAGGTGACGCCGTGACCGCCCGCATCCGCTTCTCCCTGGCGGCCGCGCTCCTGCTCGGCCCCGCGGCGCTCGGCGCGCAGGCGCTCGACCGCACCAAGGTGCCCGAGCTGGCGCCGCCCGCGGAGCTCCGGCTCCCGGCGGTCCGCACCACGAGGCTGCCGAACGGGATCACCCTCCGGGTGGTGGAGATGCACGAGGTACCGCTGGTGCAGGTGCTGCTGCGCGTGAAGGGCGGCGCCCGCCTCGACGGCACGCTGCCCGGCATCGCCACCTTCACGGCCAACATGCTGGACGAGGGCGCGGGCAGCCGCGACGGCCTCGGGATCGCCGCCGAGGCGGCGTTCCTCGGCGCGGACCTCCGCACCAGCGCGGACTGGGACTACACCACGCTGTCGCTCAACACGCCGAAGCGGACCCT
>JBGAOL010000451.1:0-2517 GCA_044221825.1 Gemmatimonadales bacterium | reverse complement strand
GCCACCGCAATTGATGCGCGACACCTGCGACGTGTGCATCACGGTGCCGGTGGGGCCCGAGGTGGTGACCGGCTCCACGCGGCTCAAGGCGGGCACCGCCACCAAGCTGGTGCTCAACCTGCTCACCACCGGCGCCATGATCCGGCTCGGGAAGACTTACGGCAACCTGATGGTGGACCTGCAGGTGCGGAACCAGAAGCTGGCCGACCGCGGGGAGCGGATCGTCATGGAGGTGGGCGGGGTGCCGCGGGAGATGGCGAAGACGGCGCTGGCGGCATCGGGCGGCAGCGTGCGCACCGCCATCGTCATGCTGCGCGCGGGGGTGGGCCGCGAGGAGGCGGAGCGGCGCATCGCGGAGGCCAAGGGACGGCTGCGCCCGATCCTGGGCGACCCGCCCCCGGTGGAGCCGCACTGATGGAGCGGCCGTCGCTCGTGGTGGGGCTGATGTCGGGCACATCGCTCGACGGGATGGACGCGGCGCTGGTGCGCCTCGAGGGGCCGACCAAGGCGACACTGGTGGCGTTCGCCACCCGGCCGTACGACGGGGAGGAGCGGGCCGAGCTCCGCGCGGCGCTCGAGGGCCGGGCGGCGGCGCCCGCCCTGGCGCGGCTCCACGTGCGGATTGCCGACTGGGCGGCGGAGGCGGTGCAGGCGGTGCTGCACGCGGGGGGAGCGCGGGCCGACGAGCTCGACGGCATCGCGTTTCCGGGGCAGACCATCTGGCACGAGCCGCCCGTGGTGAGCTGGCAGCTGGGCGAGCCGGCGGTGCTCGCCGAGGCGTTCGGGGTGCGGGTGGTGAGCAGCTTCCGCGCGCGCGATGTGGCGGCGGGCGGGCAGGGGGCGCCGCTGGTGCCGATGGCGGATCTCTTGCTCTTTGGTCATGCCAACCTGGACCGCATCCTCCTGAATCTGGGCGGCATGGCCAACCTGACGCTGGTGCCGGGCGGCGGGCGCGAGGCCGGCGCGCTCGCGTTCGACACCGGCCCGGGCATGGCCATCATCGACGCGGTGGCGCACCGGGTGGACGACAAGCTCACCTGCGACCTCGACGGCCGGCTCTCCGCGGCGGGCCGGGTCAACGAGAAGCTGCTCGCCGAACTGCTGGCCGACCCCTACTTCCAGGCGGCTCCCCCCAAGAGCACCGGCCGCGAACGCTTCGGCGACGCCTACGCCGCCGCGCTGCACATGAAGGCGCCGGGCGCCGACGGCGTGGCCACCGCGGTGGAACTCACGGCGCGCTCGATTGCGGATGCGGTACGGCGATGGACGAAGGGCGCGGGCGAGCTGGTGGCCAGCGGCGGCGGCGTGCATCACCCCGGCCTGATGGCGGCGCTGGCCCGGCACCTGGCCCCGATGCCGGTGCGCGACTTCGACACCCTCTTCTTCGATGGAGACGCGAAAGAGGCGGTGGCCTTCGCCCTCCTGGGGTACCTCACGCTGCACGGCCAGCCCGGCAACCTCCCCGCCGCCACCGGTGCGCGGGGCTCCCGCGTCCTCGGCTCGATCACGCCTCCGTGAACGTCGGCCGCCTGATCCTCCCCGCGCTCCGCTGGCGGGACGACACCGGCTTTGCCCACGAGGCAGGGGTCATCGACGCCGCGCTCAAGTTCGGTACGGGCGGGTTCATCTTCTTCGGCGGCCGGCCCGAGGCGGTGCGGGCGCTCACCGCCGAACTCCAGGAGCGCGCCGGCCGCCCGCTGCTCCTCGCGTCGGACCTCGAGCGGGGAGCGGGGCAGCAATTCCCGGGGCTCACCGAGTTTCCGCCGCCGGGGGCGCTGGCCGCGCTGAATGCCCAAGACGCCATCCGCGCCGCGGCCACCACCACGGCGCGCGAGGCGCTCGAGCTCGGCATCAACTGGGTGCTGGCCCCCGACGCCGACCTCGACATCGAGCCGGCGAATCCCATCGTGCAGAGCCGCTCGTTCGGCGCCGAGCCGGCCGCGGTCAGCGCCGCCGTGGCCACCTGGGTGGCCGCCTGCCAGGAAGCGGGGGCTCTGGCCACGATCAAGCACTTTCCCGGACACGGCCGCACCACGCGCGACAGTCATGATGAGGTGCCAGCGGTGTCGGCCGACCTAGCCACGCTCGAGGCCAGCGACCTGATGCCGTTCCGCATCGGGATCTTGGCCAATGTTGCCACGGTCATGACAGGACACTTGCGGGTGCCCGCGCTCGACCCGAGTGGCACCCCCGCGACATTCTCCGCGCCGATTCTCAAGTATCTGCGAGACAAGCTCGGCTTCGGTGGCCTGATCGTGACGGACGCGCTCATGATGGGCGCGGCAGTGAAGGATGCGGCCAGCAACCCGTCGGTCCGCGCGCTCGCGGCGGGCTGCGACGTACTCTGCTATCCCGCGGACCCACAGGCAGCACATGCCGCGATTGGGGAAGCGTTGCGGGTGGGGGCGTTGTCCGAGAGCCGGGTTGAGGCCGCGCTGCAACGGTATGGAGAGGCTCTCCTGAGAACTCAGTCCACCGCTCCGGTCTCTTCACCTCACCCCCTGTCCCCCTCTCCAG
>JBGAOL010000021.1:0-20615 GCA_044221825.1 Gemmatimonadales bacterium | reverse complement strand
GGCCCCCACCTCGGTCACCAGCACCAGGTCGTCGGCGCGCCACCGGGTGGGGACGTCGCGCGCCACCGCCAGCAGGTAGGCCAGCCGCCCGTCCGTCAGGCAGGGCGCCAGCAGGAGCGCCCGGGTGCCCCACGCGGCGTGGGCGCCGGCGCACGCCGCGGTGCGGGCGTCCTCCCGCACGTCGTCCACGGCCACCGGGTGGCCGCGGGCCAGGTCGGCCAGGGCCTGGGGGCTCAGGTAGCTCGAGAGCGGGGCGACCCCGGCGGGCGCGCCCCCGCCGTCCGCGGCGAGGAGGTGCACGTCCTGGGGCGCCCAGCTGTCCGGGTCCACCCTCGCCAGGCTCACGCGCGAGGCGCCGAAGTGGCCCAGCAGCAGGCGCGCGGTGGCGGCCGCGATCTCCGCCACGCTCGCGGCCGGTGCAAATGCCGCACTCAGGTCCGCCAGCAGCGCGAGCCCGCCCTGCTGCCGCCGCGCCTGGGTGACGTCCCGCGAGACGCCCGCGATGCCGATCACCCGCCCCGCCCCGTCGCGCAGCGGCGCCTTGAGGGTGTCGAAGAGGCGCTCGGCGTTGGGCGGGCCGACCGCCTCCTCCACCCGCAGCAGCGCCCCGCGGGCCAGCACCGCCTCGTCGTGGGCGCGGATCCGGGCCGCCTGGGCCGGGTCGGCGACCAGCGCGCCGGCGTCGGCGCCCAGCACCCGCGCCGCCTCGCCGCCGCCGAGCAGGTCGAAGAGCGCCTGGTTGCCGAGCGTGGTCCGGCCCTCGAGGTCCTTGGCCCACACCACGTCCGGCGTGGTCTCGAGCACCGCCCGGAGCAGCTCGGCCGTGCGGCGCAGCTCGGCCTCGGCCTCCTTCCGGGCGGTGATGTCGGTGGCCACGCCGAGCACCGAGCGGAGCCCGCCGAGGGGGACGCGCTGGTAGGCCACGTCGCGGCTCAGGAACCAGCGCCAGGCGCCGTCGCGGCGGCGCAGGCGGTACTCCACCTCGCAGGTGGCCCCCTCCGCGGCGCCGGCCAGGGCATGGAAATGGGCGCGCAGCACCTCGCGGTCGTCGGGGTGAAGCATCTCCTCCAGCAGCCGCGGGCCCAGGGCGCGCATCTCCCCGGCGGAATAGCCCAGCACCGCCTCACACTGCTGGTTGATGAAGACGTTGCGGCCCTCGCGGAGGTCGTGCACGTACACGATCCCCGGGACCACGGCCGTGATCTCGCCCACGAAGCGGTCGTGGTCGCGGAGCCGCTGGTCGGCATCGTGGCGCTCGGTGATGTCGCGGTTCACCGCGAGCAGGCCGGCCGGGTGCCCGTCCACCGGCGCCAGGCGGGTGACCCCCGACTCGACCCGCCGCACCCGGCCGTCGCGCAGCTCGTGCAGGCTCTCCCCCCGCCAGACGCCGCGGGTGGCCAGCGCCGCCTCGGCGCGCGCCGCCTCCGCCGGCTCCAGCCAACGCCACCGGTAGAGGGAGTCCACCGGCTGGCCCAGCACCTCCGTCGCCGGCACCCCGTACATGCGCTCGGCGGCCGCGTTGAGGTACGTCAGGCGCCCGCCGGCATCGACGGCGAGGACGGCGTCGCTCACCTGCGCCAGCATGGCGCCGCGCAGCGCATTCGAGGCCGCCTCCGCGCTCGCCAGGGTGAACACCTGCGGCCCGGCGGGCCCCTCGATGACCAGCGCCTCCACCTCGCCGGAGCGGATGGCCTCGAGCGTCTCCGTCGCTTCCGTGAGGCGGAGCCGGAGCTCCGCGTTCTCGGCCTCGAGCCGGGCCAGCGGATCCGGCCGGGGCCGGGCGGAGGCGCGCGACCCCTTCACGCGGGATCCTTGTGCCGCGGCAGGGGCCGGTCGTCCGCGAGCACCCGCACGATGCGCTCGGCCCGCGAGAGGTCGCCGATGAAGCGGCGGACCGGCGGCGGCTGGGTCTTCACCAGGGTGGGCGCCGCCACCACCTGCGCTTCCCCCGCGCGGTCCGGTTCGTCGCGCAGGTCCACGATGCGCAGGTCGTAGCAGCCGGGGAGGTGCTCCTCGCACAGGCGCCGCGCGTTGGCGATGGCGCGGGCCGACGCGGGCGCGGTGCCAACCACATAGAGCGCGAGGTCGAAGTGGACCGCGGGCTCCGGCTCCGGGGGAACCGGCGGGGGGACCGCGCGCTTCCGCGGGGTGCGCACCGGTTCAGCCCAGGGTGAGGAGGTCGAGGCCCACCAGCACCCGCTCCTCATTGGAGAGGTTTCCGATGATCTTGGTCATCGGCTTGGGGAGGCGGCGCACCAGCGTGGGCAGCGCCAGGATCTGGTCCCCGGCGGCCAGCTGGGGGTTGGCGATCAGGTCGATCACCTCGATTGAGTAGCGCCCGGCCAGGTGGGTCTCGCAGATCCGCCGGAGGTTGGTCAGCGCGGCCACCGACTTGGCCGTTTCCCCGGCCACATAGAGCCGCAGCAGGAATTCCCTCTGCTGGACGGGAGGGCTGGCGGGGGCGAGGGTGACACGCGGCATGGGGTTCCTTCTCGGGATCAGGTGCGGGCCGGGCGCCGGTGGGGACGCGCCGGGCCGTGACCGTTGTGGGTAGCCGGGGCGGCTCCGCCGCGGGCCGTGCGCAGCCGCTCGAGGCTCTCGGCCGCGACTTCGCCCTCCCTGGCCGAGTGGTCCTGGCGGGCCTGCTCCTCCAACCGCTCGGCCTCGAGCTCCGCCTGGAGCGCGGCGATCTGCGCCTCGAGCCCCTTGCGCCTGGTGCTCGCGAGCCGCCGGCGCCGTTCCTCCTCCCGCCGGCGCTCGGCGTGGCCTGCCGCCTCCCGCGCCTCCTGGGTCAGGCGCGCGGACCCGGTGAGCACGCGGTCGTCGCCGAGGTACACGTCCACCAGCTCGATCCCGCGCGAGCTCAGCACGAACTCGCGCACCTGGTTGGAGTGCGCCACCCCGCGCGACTTGAGCACGTACAGCGTCCGGTTCCGCTCCCCATTGGCCTCCAGGTTCCGCAGCAGCAGCCAGGTGTCCATGAGCGACGACACCGCCACCTCGGAGCTCTCGAACGCCTCGTGGGTGCTGCCGTGCGTCAGGCTGGTGAACACGCTGGTGACCTGCGCCTGCTTCAGGAAGTCGATCAGGCGCATGAGCATCGGCTTCACCTCCCGCTGGTCGTCGTCCGCGGTGAGGTTGGTGATGGGATCCACCACCAGCAGGTCCGGGCGGAAGGCCGCGACGGCCTCGTGCATCCGCACCAGGTGCTGCTCCAGGCCGGTGAGCGTGGGGCGGGAGGAATGGATCTCCAGCCGGCCCTGCTTGAGGGCGGGGCCCAGGTCGATGCCGATCGACCGCATGTTGCGGAGGATCTGCGCCGGCGACTCCTCGAAGGCGAAGATCATCGCCCGCTCCCCGCGGGCGCAGGCCGCCTGCGCCATGACCGCGCCGAGGCTCGACTTGCCGGTCCCGGGCGCCCCGGAGATGAGCACGCTCGCGCCGCGGTAGACCCCCTGCCCGCCCAGCATCTCGTCGAGTCGCGGCACCCCCGTGCTCACGCGCTCGTCGGAAACCGCGTGATCCAGCCGGAGCGAGGTCACCGGCAGCACCGAGATGCCCTTGGCGCCGATCAGGAAGGGATACTCGTTGGTGCCGTGCGCCGAGCCGCGGTACTTCACCACCCGCAGGCGGCGGGTGGAGACGTTGTCGTGGACCCGGTGGTCGAGCACCAGGACGCAGTCCGCCACGTACTCCTCGAGGCCGAAGCGGGTGAGCGTCGTCTCGCCCCGCTCGCCGGTGATCACGGCGGTGAGCCCGCGGTCCTTGAGCCAGCGGAACAGCCGCCGCAGCTCCGCCCGCAGGATGCCGTGGTTCGGCAGGCCCGCGAAGAGCGCCTCCAGCGTGTCGAGCACCACCCGCTTGGCCCCGATCCGCTCCACGGCGTGGCCCAGCCGGATGAAGAGGCCCTCGAGGTCGTACTCGCCGGTTTCCTCGATCTCGCTGCGCTCGATGTGGACGTAGTCCACCGCCAGCTTCCCTGCCGCCACCAGCCGCTCCAGGTCGAAGCCGAGGAAGGCGCACGTTGGCCGCGATCTCCCCGGCCGTCTCCTCGAACGTCAGGCAAACGCCCGCTCCCCGAACTCCACGGCGCCACGCACCAGGAATTCCATCGCCAGCATGGTCTTGCCGGCGCCGGCGGTGCCGCACACGAGCGACGGCCGCCCCCGCGGCAGGCCGCCGAGGGTGATTTCGTCGAGGCCGGTGATGCCGGTCGGGGCCTTCGGGAGGGCCGGCGGGGACGCGCCGGCCGATCGCGACTTCATGCGTGCTCTCTCCTGGCGGGGGCAAAGAAACGCAGGTTGGGAGTACGCTAGCCTGCGCGGACAGGCCAGCAACGCTCCGTAAGTGGTATGCACCTTCGGGCTATCACCTGGGACAGCGCGAAGCCGTTCACTGACAGGTGCTTACGCGACACTCCTGCCTGCCGCCGGCTCACCGTGCACGCCCTCAGGTGACACCGCACGCGTCAACGGCCGTTGGAGTGCTCCTTCATCCGCGCTTCACGCTGGCAGGACGCTCGGAGACGGAGATTCAGTCCCCAGCCGCTGCCGCCGATCCTAGGTGGAACCCGGGTGTGGTGTGTCCGGCCCCAACATGGAGTGCCGTGCCGACGTCGTGACCATGCTGCCTCGTCGTTCCCTCCGCCGATGGATCCTGCCCCTGCTGCTGCCGCTCCTCGCGGCGGCCTGCGCCAAGCCACCGGCGCGGCCGGTGCGGGTCGGGCTCATTGCGTGGGCGGGCTATGAGGGGCTGTTCCTCGCGGAGCGGCAGAGCTCCGCGCACGGGATGCCGGTGCAGGTGATTCGCTACAGCGCCGCGTCGGAGGTCATCCGGGCGCTGGGGGCGGGGCAGATCGAAGCGGGGGCGCTCACGGCCGACGAAGCCCTCCTCGCCGCCTCCCTCCATCCCCGCACCGGGCTCCGGATCGCGGCGGTCCTCGATTTCTCCAACGGCGCTGACGCCATCCTGGTGCGCCCGCCGCTGGCGCGGTTGGCGGATCTCCGCGGCCGGCGCGTGGGCGTGGAAGCCGGCGCGGTGGGCGGGTACCTGCTGAGCCGGGCCCTCGAGCGCGCGGGCCTCGGGGTCGCCGACGTGATCCCGGTGTCGCTGGCCTACTACGAACACCAGGATGCCTGGGCGCGGGGCGAGGTCGACGCTATCGTCACCTTCGGGGAGGCGCGCGCACGCACCGCGGCCGCGGGCGGGGTGACGGTCTTCGACTCCAAGGAGATCCCGGGCGAGATCCTCGACGTCCTGGTGGTCCGCGCCGACCTCAACGCCGCGGAGCGCACCGCCCTTGGCACCCTGCTGGCAGGCTGGTTCCGGCTACGCGCCCCCGGCATGGGCTGGCCCGACTCCGTGGCCGCCGCGAGCCAGGCGGACCTCGGCATCACACCGACCGAGTACCGGCAAACCATCGCCCTCCTCGACCAGCCCGACCTCGAGCGCAATCGTCTACTGCTGGCGCCCGGTCCCGCCGGCCTCGAGCCGGTGCTGGCCCGCATCGCCACCGCCCTCCAGGCCCACCGCCTGGCCGGGCCCCTCCCCCCGCCCGCGAGCCTGCTCGATCCGGGGCTGCTCCCCGCCGCGCCATGACGCGCCGTCCCGCTGTCGGGCTCGTTCAGTTCAGCACGCTCGCCCTGATGGGGCTCGCGCTCACCGCCTTCTATTACCTCCACGAGAGCCGCGACCTCCACGACCAGATCGTGGCCGCCGCCATGGACCGCGCCACCGCGCTCGGGAACCGCGTGGCGGGACGCTACGAGCACTTCCAGGCCCGTGGTGACCGCACGGAGGCCACCCTCGTCGTCGAGGCCCTGAGCGGCACCCCGGACCTCGCGTGGGGGGTGGCCGCCGACGCGAGCGGCCTGATCCGCGATGCTACCGATCACCGCCTGGTGGGCCGCTCCCTGGCCCTGGTGCTCGGCAATCCGGCCATCGCCGACTCCGTCCAGAGTCCGCTGGCCGCCGGCACCTTCGACGTCGGCGACTCGACCCTCACCGCCATCTACGCCTGGTGGCCACCCCCACGCGCCGGGGAGTTGCGCGCAAGCCGTCCAGGCACCATCGGCCTCCGCTTCGAGCTGGCGCGGTCGCTGCGCGTAGCGCGCTGGGCGGTGCGGCGGCGGGTGCAGTACGCCGCCTCTATCATCCTGGTGGCGTGCCTCATCGGCTGGGTGAGCAACTATTTCCTGGTGGGCCGCCACGTGCTGCGCCTCGCGGAGGCCACGCGCCGCCTCGCCGGCGGCGACCTGACCGCCCGCGTGGTCCCGGGCGGCCCCGCGGAAGTGGCGCTCCTCGGCGAGCAGTTCAACGCCATGGTGGCCCACCTCGACGACAGCACCCGGGAACTGCGGCGCGCCAACCGCGCCCTGCGCACCCTGAGCCGCTGCAACGAGGAACTGGTCCGCGCCCACGATGCCGCCAGCCTGCTCGAGGCCATCTGCCGCGTGGCGGTGACCGATGGTGGCTACACCATGGCCTGGGTGGGCCTCGCGGAAGCCGCCCCCGGGTGCCGGGTGCGGCCCGTGGCCTACGCGGGCGGTGACGATGCCTTTGTCCGCGCGCTCGACTGCACCTGGGGCCCCGAACCCGAGGGCAAGGGACCCGTGGGAACGGCCATCCAGACCGGCGCCCCCGTGGCCGTGAGCGACATCGACGCCGACCCGAGCCCACTCCCCTGGCGCCTCGCCGCGCGCGCCCGCGGCCTCCGCTCCGCGCTGGCGCTGCCCCTCCGCGTGAATGGCACCGTGATCGGCGGTCTGGCCGTCTACGCCGCGGAACGCGGGGCCTTCGGTCCGGGGCAGCAGGCGCTGTTGGCCGAGCTGGCGGACGACCTCGGATTCGGGCTGCAGGTGCTGCAGGAGCGCACTGAGCGGGAAGCCTCCGGCCGCGCACTGCAGGACAGCGCCAGCCGGCTCCAGCTGGCCCTCGAGATGGCGCAACTCGGCTACTGGGAGTTCGACTTCGCCACCGGGCGCTTCGAGTACGACCGGCACCTCATGGCCATCTATCGCCGCCCCGCCGGGGATGACACCCCGTCCGCCCTGTCCCTGCAGGAACTGGCCGACCGGTTCCTCTCACCGGAGGACGCGGCCAGCGTGCGGCGGGAGATCGCGACGGCGTTGACGCTGGCCCCCGGGGAGACGCGCCAGTTCGAGCACGGCTTCCGCCGCCACGACGGGACCGAGGGCTTCATGTCGGTGCGCTTCGCCGTGACCCGCGACGCCACCGGCCAGCCCCGCACCGCCTACGGCCTGAGTCAGGACATCACCGAGCGGCGCACCGCCGAGCTCGCCGCCGAGCAGTACCGCCGCCGCGCCACCGCCATCATCGATTCCTCGCTCGACGGCATCGTCTCGGTCGACGCGGATCGCCGGATCGTGGTCTTCAACCCGGCCGCCGAGCGCATCTTCCACTGCACCGCGGCCGAGGCCGTCGGCCGCCCCTTCGACCGCTTCATTCCAGAGGACCTGCGGACCCGCCACCGCGACCTCTTCAACGCCTTCGCCGCCGACCCCGGGGCGGCGCAGGCCATGGGCTCCTTCCGCCCGGTGCAGGCCGTCCGCGCGGACGGCGAGCCCGTGCTGCTCGAGGCGGCGATCTTCAAGGGGGAAGTGGACGGCCAGCGGCTCTTCACCGTGGCCTGCCGCGACGTCTCCGAGCGGCACACCGCCGAGCGTCACCGGCACGAACTCGAGGCGCAGCTCCGCCAGGCGCAGAAGATGGAGGCCATCGGCCTCCTCGCCGGCGGCGTGGCGCACGACTTCAACAACATCCTCGGCGCCATCATGATGCAGGTGAGCCTGGCCCAGAGCGAGCCGGCCCTCCCCCCCGGCGCCCTCGAGGGCCTCGAGGACATCAAGCACTCCGCCGACCGCGCCGCCAACCTGACGCGCCAGCTCCTGCTCTTCAGCCGCAAGCAGGCCATGCAGCCGAAGACCCTCGACCTGGCCGAGCTGGTGAGCAACATCGCCAAGATGCTGCAGCGCGTGCTGCGCGAGGACATCCGCCTCCAGGTGAAGCACCAGGGCGGCCCCCTCCCCGTCGAGGGCGACCCGGGCATGCTCGACCAGGTGCTGCTCAACCTCGCCGTCAACGCGCGCGACGCGATGCCGGACGGCGGCTCGCTCATCATCACCACCGGGCTCCGCCACCTCGACGCGGCCGCGGCCGGGGCGGCGCAGCTCCCTCCCGGGCCCTACGCCGTCCTCGACGTCACCGACAGCGGCAGCGGCATCCCGCCCGAGGTGCTGCCGCACATCTTCGAGCCGTTCTTCACCACCAAGGCGGCGGGCCAGGGCACCGGCCTGGGCCTCGCGACGGTCTTCGGCATCGTGCAGCAGCACCGCGGCACCATCCACGTCCGCAGCACCATCGGGCAGGGCACCAGCTTCGAGCTCCTGCTCCCCTGCGTGGTGGCGAGCGCGGCCGCGGCCGGTGGCGGGACGAGCAACGCCCTCGAGCGGCCCGCCACCGAGACCGTGCTGCTGGTGGAGGATGAGCCCGCGGTCCGCCGCCTCACCAGCCGGGTGCTCGAGCGGCGCGGCTACCGCGTGCTCACCGCGGCCCATGGCCGCGAGGCGCTCCGTCTCTGGCAGGAAGCGCAGGGCAAGGTCCAGGTGCTCGTCACCGACATCGTCATGCCCGGCGGCCTCACGGGCCAGGAGCTTGCCACCCGGCTGCAGGGTGAGGCGCCCGGCCTCAAGGTGATCCTGATGAGCGGCTACGCGGTGGACGCCGGCGGCCGGCCGCTGCAGATCCCGGAAGGCCAGGTGTTCATGCAGAAGCCCATTTCGCCCCGGGAGCTGCTGGAGACCGTGGCCCGGGTGCTCGAGGCCTAGGCCAGCGCCCTTCCCCTACCCCCGGGCCGCGGTGTACTCTGGACCCACCCCGACCCGCCACGCGTGGCACGCACATGCGCACTGTCGCCCCCATCCTGCTCGACGGCCAGTGGATCACGCCCCGGAGCAAGGTCCTCCGCCCCATCCTCAATCCCGCCACCATGGAGCCGCTGGGCCTCGCGGCCGACTGCACCCGCGAGGACGTGCACTTCGCCTGTGAGGCGGCGGCCCGCGCGCAGCCCGGCTGGTGGGCCATCCCCGGCGTGGAGAAGGCCAAGTTGCTGCGGGAGGTCGGCGCCCGGATCCGCGCCGCGGACAAGGAGCTCGCCACGCTCATGGCGCGGGAATCCGGCAAGCCGCTCATCGAGGCCATCGACGAGATCGAGTGGGTGGCGGCGGCCTTCGAGTACTACGCGGAGGTGGGGCGGCGGAGCTTCGGCAATTCCATCCCGCCGGTGGCGCCGCACCAGGTGAACTTCACCATCAAGGAGCCCTTCGGCGTGGTGGCGGCCATCGTGCCATTCAACTTCCCGCTGCTGCTGCTGGCCTGGAAGCTGGCGCCGGCCCTCGCGGCGGGGAACACCGTCGTGGCCAAGCCGCCGCACCAGAATCCGCTCTCCACCCTGCTCATGGCGAAGTGCTTCGCCGACCTGCCGGCCGGCGTGGTCAATGTGATCACAGGGGGCCGCGAGGCCGGCGAGCTGCTGGTGCAGGACCCCAAGGTGGACCTCATCGCCTTCACCGGCTCCCTCGAAGCCGGGCGCGCCGTGGCCGCCGAGGCGGGCCGCCAGCTCAAGAAGGTGAACCTCGAGCTCGGCAGCGTGGACCCGTTTATCGTCTTTGCCGACGCCAACCTCGACATCGCCGTGCCGGGCGTAGCCTGGGCGCGCCTCCTCAACGCCGGCCAGGTCTGCACCTCGTCCAAGCGGGTGTACGTGGTGCGCGAGATCGCCGCGGAGTTCACCCGCCGGCTCCACGCCTATGTCCAGGGTCTCGTCGTCGGCGACCCGATGGACCCCGCCACCGACGTGGGCCCGCTCATCACCGCCGACGCGCTGGCCCGCGTGGAGGACCAGGTCCAGGCCGCCATCGAGGAGGGCGCCACCCTGCTCCACGGCGGCCGCCGCCTCCAGCCCAATGGGCTCGAGGGCCACTTCTACGAGCCCACCATCCTCACCAACGTGCGGCACGGCGGCCTCCCCACCCGCGAGGAGATCTTCGGCCCCGTCCTTTCCATTACCGTGGCGGACGACGCCGAGCAGGCCATCACCATGGCCAACGACTCCCGCTTCGGCCTCGGCGCGTCCATCTACACCAACAGCCTCGAGCTGGCCATGACGGCCATGCACCGCATCAAGGCCGGCACCTTCTGGATCAACGACCCCCTCACCGACAACGACGCCGGCCCCTTCGGCGGCATGCGCCTGAGCGGCATCGGCCGCGAACTCGGCGAGGAGGGCCTCGACGCCTTCCGCGAGCCCAAGCACGTCCACATGGACTACGTCATGGAAGCCAAGCCCTGGTGGTTCCCCTACAAGTCCCGGCCCATTCCGGGGCGTTAGCGATCCTCGTTCACCACGCCGACCTCCCCCACGCGCCCGTAGCGGCGGAGCTGCGCTCCGCCGACTCGATCCCACCATCGTGCACGATCTCGAAGATCCAGTCGGCGGAGCGTGGATCCGCCGACTCGATCCCACCATCGTGCACGATCTCGAAGCTCCAGTCGGCGGAGCGTAGCTCCGCCGCTACGACTCAACGAAAGAAGCGGGGCGTCGACAGACCCGAGCCCGGATCAGCAACGCCCCGCTCCGGGCTCGAAGCCCTCTGCGGCCCTCCGCGTCTCCGCGCCTCTGCGGTAAATCCCCCCGGCGCCAAGCCCACCCCCTACGCCGTGAGCGCCTTGCAGAACCCCGTGAACACCTCGATGTACTCATCGACGTCCCCCTCGGTATGCTGCACCGAGAGCGTCCACTGCTCCTCATCGCCCGGCGTCATGAAGATGCCGCGGTTGAGGAGCCAGGGGTACGAGGCGGCGAAGAGCTCCGGCTTGGTCTCGAGGAAGTCGCGGTAGTTCCGCATCGGCGTCTTGCGGTACGACACGCACCCCTTGGCGCCGAGGTCGATGGTGTGCGCCGGCAGGCCGTAGGTGTCGATGGCCTTCTGGCACCCCGCCGAGAGCCGCGCGCCGAGTGAGGCGAGCGTCCGGTAGCCCTCGGCGTCGAGGATCTCCCGCAGCACCACCAGCCCCACGTGGCTGATGAGGGGGTTGCCGTTGTAGGTGCCCATCTGCGACACGCCCTGCTCGATGAGCCGCATCAGGTCCTCGCGCCCGCCGAACGCCGCCGCCGGCAGCCCGCCCGAGATGGCCTTGGCCAGGCAGACGAGGTCCGGCTGCACGCCGAAGCGCTCCGTGGCCCCGCCCGGGGCGATGGTGAACCCCGTCTTGATCTCGTCGTAGATGAACACCACGCCGTGCCTGGTGCAGAGCTCGCGCGCCCGCTTGAGGTAGGCGACGTCCGGCACCACGATGCCGATGTTCATCATGGCCGGCTCCATCACCAGGCAGGCGATCTCCTGGCCCTTCTCGTCGAACAGCCGCTCCAGCATTTCGGCATCGTTGAACGGCACCACCTCGATGTACTTCGCGGCGTCCTTCACCAGCCCCTTCGACACCGGCGCCTTGGCCGGCCGCTCCCGCCCGCCCATGACGTCGGCGTTGGGGATCACGGAGAACATCACCGCGTCGTGGTGCCCGTGGTACGACCCCTCGATCTTGCAGACCACGTCCCGCCCCGTGGCGGCCCGCGCCACCCGGATGGCGTCCATGGTGGCCTCGGTGCCGCTGTTCGCGAAGCGCAGCATCTCGAGGTTGAAGCGGCGGCAGATCTCCTCGCCGAACGCCACCGCGCTCTCCGTGGTCACGGCAAAGTGCGTTCCCCGGCTCGCCGCCTCGGCGATGGCCTCCACCACCCGCGGGTGCGCGTGGCCACAGACCATGGCGCCGAAGCCGCCGTGGTAGTCGAGGTATTCGTGATGATCCTGGTCCCAGACGTGGCTCCCCTTCCCGTGGCTCACGTAGATCGGGTAGGGACTCCCCTTCTGGAACGACGACACCACCCCGAAGGGCAGCGTCTGCCGCGCCCGGCCATAGAGCCGGGCCGACGCCGGGGTGCGGGCCAGGAGCTTCTCGGTCTCCTGGTCGGCAATCTGCTGGGCACGGGCGAGCAGACGCTCCATGCCCACCGGCTCGCTGGACGAGACAGTGGTGGTCATGCTGGACTCGCTTGTAGGGGGGTAGCTGGGTGCTATCGCCTGCGACGGGGAACGGCAGGCCCGAGGGGGATGCCCGGGGGGCCGAGGGTTGCCCCAACCTGCGGCGCGGGGCGCGGGTTGTCAACTCCGCCCGTAAGGCGCAGATTGAGTCCGCCAGTCCCGCCCAGCCGTCCGCCAGCCAGGAAGCCACCGCATGGATCCGGTCGTCGCCCTCGACCACGTGAACAAGCGGTTCGGGGATTTTGTCGCCGTGCACGAGGCCCACTTCACCATCGGCCGCGGCGAGTTCTTCTCCATGCTCGGCCCCTCGGGCTGCGGCAAGACCACGACGCTGCGCATGATCGCCGGCTTCGAGCAGCCGGACGGCGGCCGCATCCTCCTCGAGGGCCAGGACGTCTCCCGCACCCCGCCCTACCGCCGCAACGTCAACACCGTCTTCCAGCACTACGCCCTCTTCCCGCACATGAGCGTGCGGGACAACGTGGCCTTCGGCCCCCGCAGCAAGAAGGTGCCCGAGCCCGAGGTGCAGAAGCGCGTCACCGAGCTGCTCGAGGTCATCCGCCTGGCCCACCTCGGCGGCCGCAAGCCCGGCCAGCTCTCCGGCGGCCAGCAGCAGCGCGTGGCCCTGGCCCGCGCCCTCGTCAACTACCCCTCCGCCCTCCTCCTCGACGAGCCGCTCGGCGCCCTGGACCTGAAGCTCCGCCAGGCCATGCAGATCGAGCTCAAGCGCATCCAGCGCGAGGTCAACATCACGTTCATCTACGTGACCCATGACCAGGAAGAGGCTCTCACCATGTCGGACCGCATCGCCGTCATGAACGAGGGCCGCGTCGAGCAGATCGGCACCCCGCAGGAGATCTACCACGCCCCCACCACCGTCTTCGTGGCCGGCTTCATCGGCGTGGCCAACCTGCTCTCCGCCAAGATCGTCGGCGTCATGGGCGAGCGCGCCGTGGCCGAGGTGGCGGGCCAGCGGGTGGAGACGCTGGCGCCCGCCTGGACCTCCGGCGCCGGCGCCGAGGCCACCCTCATGGTGCGCCCCGAGCGGCTCCGCCTGGCCGAGTCAGGCGCCGGCGTCCGTGCGCGGCTCGAGACCGCCGTCTTCCAGGGCCCCGTGATCCGCGCCATCCTGCGCGCCGCCGACGGCGCCGAGGTGGTGGCCCACGTGGGGGCCGAGGCCCAGCACGTGGCGCTCACCCCCGGGCAGGAATACGTCCTCAGCTGGGATGCCGAGGCCGCGCGCCTGCTGCAGCCCAGCAAGGCCCCGCACATCCTCGACCGTTCCGACCGGCCCACCATCGAGATGGCCGGCCAGCGCTAGCCCGTTCCCTCCCTTCCCTCTCCCCGAGGTGACCCGATGAAGCGCCGTGAGCCGTACGACGAGCAGGAACTCCAATCGCTGGTCCGCCGCGCCCTCTCCCGCCGCCAGTTCCTCGGCCGCACCGCCCTCGCGGCCGGCGGCCTGGCGCTCGGCTCGGGCTTCCTGGCCGCGTGCGGCAAGAAGGACGGCGGCGCGGCCGCCGATTCCACCGCCGCGGCGGCGGGCGGCGCCAAGGCCATCAACATCTCCAACTGGCCGCTCTACATCGACGCCAAGACCGTCGCCGAGTTCACCACGGCCACGGGCATCACCGCCAACTACACCGAGGACGTCAACGACAACGACGAGTTCTTCGCCAAGATCGACGAGCCGCTGAAGCGCGGCCAGTCCATCGATCGCGACATCGTCGTCCTCACCGACTGGATGGCCGGCCGCCTCATCAAGCTGGGCTACACCCAGGCCATCCCCACGGGGCCCTTCCCCAACAAGGCCAACCTCGTCGACAACCTCACCAACGTCGGCTTCGATCCGGGCCGCACCCACAGCGTGCCGTGGATGTCGGGCATGACCGGCATCGCCTACAACCCGAAGACGCTGGGCCGCGAGCTCACCAGCATCAACGACATCTTCGACCCGAAGTACAAGGGCAAGGTCACGATGCTCACCGAGATGCGCGACACCCTCGGCCTCGTGATGCTCGGCATGGGCAAGGACCCCGCCACCTGCACCCTCGACGACGCCAAGGCGGCCTGCGCCAAGATCAAGCAGGCGCGCGAGAGCGGTCACATCCGCCGCTTCACCGGCAACGACTACACCGACGACCTCTCGGCCGGCAACATCAGCATCGCCATCGCCTGGTCGGGCGACATCCAGGGCCTCGCCGCCGACTCGCCGGACCTCGTCTGGCTGGCGCCCAAGGAAGGCGCCATGCTCTACTCCGACAACATGATGATCCCCAAGTCCAGCACCAGCCCGGACCTGGCCGCGGCCTTCATGAACTACGTCTACGACCCCGCCCACTCGGCCCAGATCATCGCCGGCGCGCCGTACCTCTCGCCGGTCAAGGGCATGGGCGCGGAGCTCGAGAAGATCGATCCCGCGCTGGCCAAGAGCCCGCTCGTCAACCCGCCTGACGATCTCCGCGCCCGGCTCCACGTCTTCCGCTGGCTCGAGGAAGCCGAGGAGACGGAGGTCAACAAGGCCTTCCAGGACGCGATCGGCGCGTAATGGCCGGCACCGCAATGGGGGGCACGCGGCGAAATCCGTGGGCTCCCTGGCTCCTGGTGGCGCCCGGGGTGCTCTGGCTCCTGGCGTTCTACCTGCTGCCCACGCTGGCGCTGGCCCGCACCTCCGTGGGCACCACGGGCGCCGCCTGGTATGACGGCTACCAGCGCGCCTTCACCGACTACGGCCAGCACCTGCTGCGCTCCTTCGGGTACGCCGGCCTGGCCACCGTGCTGGCAATCCTCCTGGGGTATCCGCTGGCGTACGTCATTGCCTTCCGCGCCGGCCGCGCCAAGAACCTGCTGCTCGGCCTCGTGGTGCTGCCCTTCTTCACCACCTTCCTGGTGCGCACCTTTGCCTGGAAAACGATCCTCGGAGATGAAGGCTGGCTGGTGGGGCTGCTCGGCACGCTGCACCTGCTGCCGTCGGAAGGGCGCCTGCTCAGCACCACCTGGGCGGTGATCGGCGGGCTCACGTACAACTTCCTGCCGTTCATGATCCTGCCCATCTACGTGAGCCTCGAGAAGATCGACCGGCGGCTCACCGAGGCGGCGCAGGACCTCTACTGCAACGCACTCGAGGCGTTCCGGAAGGTCGTCCTCCCGCTCTCGCTTCCCGGCGTCTTTGCGGGGAGCCTGCTGACCTTCATCCCCGCCGCCGGCGACTTCATCAACGCCGAGCTCCTCGGCAGTCCCAACCAGAAGATGCTGGGCTCGGTCATCCAGGGTCAGTTCCTGACCGTGCGCGACTACCCGCTCGCCGCCGCGCTCTCCTTTGTGCTCATGACCATCATCACCATCCTGGTCCTCATCTACACCCGCCTCCTCGGCACCGAGGAGCTGGCATGACGCCGGGCCATCGCCAGCCGGGGCAGCGGCGCTGGACGGGGTGGATGCTCGACGCCTACGCGGCGCTCGTGCTGCTCTACCTCTTCCTGCCGATCTTCGTCATCGTCGCCTACAGCTTCAACAAGCCGCTCGGCAAGTTCAACTTCGTCTGGAAGTCGTTCTCGTTCGATGCGTGGCGGGATCCCTTCGTCTTCCCGGCGCTGGTCGAGGCCATGAAGATGTCGCTCAAGGTGGCGGCGGTCTCCACCAGCGTGTCGCTGGTCTTCGGCACGCTGATCGCCCTGGCGCTCACCCGCTACACCTGGAAGGGCGCCGGGCCCGTCAACCTGCTGCTGGTCCTCCCGCTCACCACGCCGGAGGTGGTGCTCGGCTCGTCGCTGCTGGCGCTCTTCCTCACCATGAACGCGCCCACCGGCTTCTGGACCATCGTCATTGCCCACATCATGTTCTCGGTGAGCTACGTGGCGCTCACGGTGAAGGCCCGCATCCGCGGCTTCGACTGGACCCTCGAGGAGGCCGCCATGGACCTGGGCGCCACCCCGCTCCGCACCATCACCCACGTCACCCTGCCGCTCATCGCCCCTGGCATCGCGGCGGCGGGGATGCTGTCGTTTGCGCTCTCCCTCGACGACTTCATCATCACCCTCTTCAACGCCGGCAGCGACGTCACCTACCCTCTCTACGTCTACGGCGCCCGCCGCGCCGCCTTCCCCCCGCAGATCAACGTCCTCGCCACCGCCATCCTGGTCTCGAGCCTCCTCCTCCTCGGCGCCACCGTCCTCTGGCAGAACCGCTCCCTCAAGCAGGCGTCGTCAAGGAGGCGCCCGCCCCCCAAGATCCCCTGCACCGCACAGCAGGGCTCGTCCGTAGCGCGGCCGGATTATATCCGGCCGCTACGCCGCGCCGCTGAAAGAACGCGCGGAACCGGCTTGATGCCCGGCCCCGCGCGTCTATTCCAACGACGTCCGTAGACGAGTTTCGTATCGGCCGGATATATCCGGCCGCTACGGATCTAGATGCTGATCGGCAACCTCCGCACCGGCTTCCCCGTGAGCCTCGCCACCGCATTGGCGACGGCCGGCGCAATCGGCGGCAGCCCCGGCTCGCCGAGCCCCTTGGGCGGCTCCGCCGAGGGGATGAAGTGCACGTCCACCACCGGCGCCTCCGGCATCCGGATCACCGGGTAGTCGTGGAAGTTGCTCTGCTTCACCCGCCCGTTCTCCACCGTGATCTCGCCGTAGAGCGCCGCCGAGAGGCCGTACATGATGCCGCCCTCGACCTGGTACTTGGCGTTCTTCGGGTGCACCACCACGCCGCAGTCCACCGCGCACGTCACCTTGTGCACCCGCGGCTTCCCGTCCACCAGCGACACCTCGGCCACCTCCGCCACCACGGTGTCGCTGAAGAAGTGGTGGATGGCAATGCCCCGCGCCCGGCCCGCCGGGAGCGGCGTGCCCCACCCGGACTTCTCGGCCGCAAGGTTGAGCACCGCGAGGTGCCGCGGCGAGTGGGCCAGCAGCTCGCGCCGCACCTCCACCGGATCCCGCCCGGCCAGCGCCGCCAGCTCGTCCACGAAGCACTCGTTGGCAAAGCAGGTCTGCGACGCGTACACCGAGCGCCACCAGCCGAGCGGCACCACCGTCTGCGTCTGGCCGTACTCGACGCGGAGATTGGGCACCCCGTAGCGCACGTCCGCCGCGCCGTCGATGGCGTCGATGCCGTCGAACTTGTTGCTGGTGATCATCTGCGTGGTGCTGCCGGGCCAGAACTGCTCGCCGATCGACGGCCCCACCACCCGGTGCATCCACGCCGTCACCGCGCCCTTCGCGTCCACGCTGCCGCGCATCCGGTGCAGGCTCATGGGCCGGTACCAGTCGCGCTGCATGTCGTCCTCGCGGGTGAACACCAGCTTGACGGGCACGCCCGCCGCCTGCGACACCTGCGCCGCCTCGAGCAGCTCCGCCGTGATGAACCGCCGCCCAAACCCGCCGCCGAGCAGCGTGGTGTGCACCGTCACCTGCTCGGCCTCGAGACCGAGCAGCTGCGCCAGCTCGCGCTGCGCCCAGTCGGGCGCCTGGTGCGGCGCCCAGATCTCGCACTTGCCGGGGCGCACGTCGGCCACGCAGTTCATCGGCTCCATGGTGGCGTGGGCCAGGAGCGGCGCCTCGTACGTGATCTCGATGGCCTTGGCCGAGCCGTCGAGGGTGGCCAGCGCGTCACCGTCGTTCCGGACCAGGGCGCCGGCAAAGTCGGCGCGGGCCTGCAGCTCGCGGGACAGGTCGGCCGAGCTGAGACGCGCGGCGCGGCCCTCGTCCCAGCGGCACTCGAGCGCGCGCCGGCCCTGCATCGCGGCCCACGTGCTCGTGGCAATGACCGCCGCGCCGCTCGGCACCTCGAGCACCGACAGCACGCCGGGCACCGCCAGCGCCTTCGCCGGGTCGTGCCCCGCCATCTTGCCGCCGAACACCGGGCACCGCGCAATCACCGCGTAGCGCATCCCCGGCACCGTCACGTCGAGGCCGTACTCCGCCTTGCCCGTCACCTTGTCGCGGGTGTCGATGCCCGGCGCGTCGGTGCCGATGATCCGGAACTCGGCCGGCGTCTTGAGCGTGGGCTCCTCCGGCACCGGCCGGAGGGCGGCGCGCTGCACCAGGTCCCCGTAGCTGAAGCGCCGGCCGCTCGCCGGGTGCTCCACGGCGCTGGCGCGCGCGCGGCACTCGGAGGCGGGCACGCCCCAGCGCTCGGCCGCGGCGCCGATGAGCATCTCGCGCGCCTGCGCGCCGGCCTTCCGGAGCGGCATCCAGAGATCCGACACGGTGCTCGACCCGCCCGTGGCCATGGACCCGTACTTCGGGTGCGCGTCCGCCTGGACGATCTGCACCTTGCTCCAGTCGGCCTCGAGCTCCTCGGCCGCGATCATGGCCAGCGCGGTGCGGATCCCCTGCCCCATGTCCGAGCGGGTGATCCAGATGGTGGCCTGTCCGTCGGTGCCCACTTCCACGAAGGCGTTGGGGGCCAGCGCCCGTGCGGCGGCCTCATCACCCGGGCGGCGGATGCGCCTCGTCGAGGGGAGCGCCGTCACCGCCAGCGCCAGCCCGCCCGTGGCCACGAACTCGCGGCGGCTCAGTGTCGTCGCCATGGTCAGGCCCCCTTCTCGGCGGCGAGGTGAATCGCCGCGCGGATGCGGTTGTAGGTGCCGCAGCGGCAGATGTTCCCCGCCATGGCCGTGTCGATGTCCGCATCACTCGGCTTCGGCGTCTTCGCCAGCAGCGCCGCCGCCTGCATGATCTGCCCGGACTGGCAGTAGCCGCACTGCGGCGCCTCCGCCTCCACCCACGCCTTCTGGAGCGGATGACTGCCGTCGGCCGAGAGACCCTCGATGGTGGTGACCTTCTTGCCGGCCGCCACGCTCACCGGCACGGAGCAGCTCCGTACCGCCTCGCCCTCGAGGTGCACGGTGCAGGCGCCGCACTGCGCCATGCCGCAGCCGAACTTGGTCCCGGTGAGGCCGAGGGTGTCCCGGATCACCCAGAGCAGCGGGGTGTCCGCCGGCACGTCCACCGAGGTCGATTTTCCATTGATGCTGAACGCGATTGCCACGACTGGCCTCCAGGGAGGGGAGCCCGCGAGCTGTCAGAGGATGCCGAGCAATCTGCTGCTGGATCCCCAAGCCCACAAGCCACGCGCCGAAGCGCCCCCGGGGAGGGCTCTCCCTGGGGGCGCTTCGGCGCCATTCCAGCCGAGCCTGGACTTGAGCTCGTTGGCTGCAGGCGGACTACGCCGGGGGCAGACTTCGCCCCCGCATCCCGGTCAGTGGAAACAGCGCATTTGCCACGACGGCGCCAGCGTCGGCAGCCCCCGCGCCCCCACCCCGCTCGACGCGTTGGTGGCGGGCACGCTGTGCACCTCCATCACAGGCATGTCCGGCATCCGGAGACAGCGGTAGCCGTGGAAGTTGCCCTGCACCTCAACGCCCTCGCTGGGGGTGATCCCGCCTCCGAGTGGCCGGCCAACGCGCTCACCCCGCTGTCGCCTTAGGACTGGACCAAGGACGGGGCCACCCTCACTCCAAACGATAGTGGAATGTCCTGCAAGACACCTCCCACCTGCCGCCGTTACTGAAGCGGATTTCGTGCACAACGGAACCAGTTGCGGACAAACGCACCTCATCTTCCAGCCAATCCCCTAAGGCCCCAGAGACCATAGGTGGCAAGGCCGGGGCGGGAAGCAAGCCCAAGTCAAACGCTTCGACACCGACATACTCTAGGCGCCTCACGCCGGCATGGTACCGGCTCTCAATCGCGGCGAGCAGGCGGCAGCCTGGCAACGGGCCTCCTTGCGCTGCAAAAACCACCTCTAGCGAAATGACCCGGCAGTCATGGGGGCTCCTGGGATCGTCCGAGGTGCAGTGCCATGGAGCGACGGCAAATGAGTACACCTCTTCAGGCAGTGAACCACGAATAGCCTGAAGGTGCCGCTGATACCCCTCCCACTGCGCTCGAAGCTGGGCGGGCGAGCCCTCTCGAATCAAGTACTTCATAGGATCTCAGTTGATGGTTGGCGCAGGTCCATAGTAGAACTCCTTGTAGCCAGGCACCATGGCCTCGCCCAGTTCGTCCAGCACATTGGTGCCGTTGCATTCAGCCGCCTGACTGGCGTGCAACGCGGTTTTCACATCCAGGAGAAACCCAGCGACACCGAGAAGTCGTCCACCCGCCCGGAACTTGGCCTGGTACTTCATGCCTCGAATGTCTTCGGTTCCCTTGGGTGCGAGAAGACCCCTTGCCCTGAGCTCCGACACGTTTAGCCCGTTCAGTTTGTTCAAGACCTGCGGAGGAATCTCGGTCGTAGGCAAGCCAGCATGCTTGTTCAACCACCCTGCTGGCCCATAGACTCCGAACTCCTCGCCAACAGCGTTATACACGTGGATCTCGTACCCCGACGAGCCTCGATACTCGAATGGGTCGACTCGTGCGGTCCAATCGAGGCCGAGATTGTGCGGGCGAGCGGGTGTCAACCCGACGGGATCAACAAGGTCTATCGGATCACCTCCCGCGTAGTGATAGACACCGAGACTTCCCCCGCCCAGCCCGAGCTGATCCC
>JBGAOL010000450.1:0-2543 GCA_044221825.1 Gemmatimonadales bacterium | reverse complement strand
ACGTCGCCATCTACCGCGCGCTCTACGGGACGCGGAAGGCCGAGAAGGTCGCCAGGGAAGCCACCGACGCGATCAACTAGCCGTCCGAGACGCACAAAGCGGGGCTCGTCGCCAGACGAGCCCCGCTTTCTCTTTCCGGCCTCCCAGCCCACCACGTCCCCCAGCCGCCGCCCGACGTACGTAAGGGCCGAGTATACTCGGCCCCTACGGACCCACCTTTCGCGCGGGACCCCGGCCCCTACGCGCCCCCCACCTCCGGCGAGTGCTGGTACGCCACCACCCGCTCATACAGCGCCACGTGCCGCTCCGCCATGAGCTGCCGGGTGAAGAACTTCTCCACCCGCGCCTTCCCCGCATCCCCCATCTTCTCCCGCAGGTAGGGATCGTGCGCCATCTGCTCCAGCGCCTCGGCCAGCGAGCGGACGTCGTGCACCGGCACCTCGAGGCCCGTCTCGCCGGGGGCGTTCACCTCGCGGACGCCGGTCGGCACCGCCGTGGTGATCACCGGCCGCCCCGCCGCCATGGCCTCGAGCACCACCAGCCCGAACATCTCCTCCACCGCCACCGACGGCAGCACCAGGAAGTCCGCCTCCGCCATGCGGCGCGGCAGGTCCTCGTCGGGATACTCGCCGTGGAAGCGCACCCGGTCCGCGAGCGCCAGCGCCTGCGTCAGCGTCTTGAGCCTGGGGCCCTCGGGGCCCGCGCCCACGATGTCGAGCCGGAGGTCCGGCACCCGCTCCAGCGCCCGGAGCAGCACGTCGAGCCCCTTGTACTTGGCCAGCCGCCCGATGAAGAGCGCGCGCGGCGGCGCATCCATGGGGCGCCGCGGGATGTCCGCCCAGCGGCTCTCGTCGATGCCGAAGGGGATCACCTCGGTCTTGTTCTCGAACCCCTCGAGCTCCCGCGACAGCGCCAGGTGCGCCCGGCTCGGCACCACGATGGCCGCCGCGCGCCGGAGCACCGCCCGCGCCACGAAGCTGGCCCCCGGCTTCCGCGTGTCCTGGTGCTGCGTCACCACCAGCGGGGTGCGCCGGGAGCGGAGCATGCCGGCCAGGTCGGCCAGCGGGTGGGGATGGTGCAGGTGGATGATGTCGGCCCGCCGGCGCGCCGCCGTCAGGTACCCCGGCGCAATCTCCTCGCTGCCGAGCGCCCCGAACGAGAACACCCGCGTCACCGTGGAGCGCTGCCGCCCCCCCACGCGCCCGCCGATCCGGCTCTCCACCGCCACCACCGACACCTCGTGGCCGAGGGCGGCGGCGCCCTCGGCCAGGTCCTGCACCACCCGCTCCATGCCGCCCGAGCGGGGCCAGTAGTACTTCGCGAGATGGAGGATGCGCATGGGGTGCACCAAACTACACGGCGGGGATTGAGCCCGGCAGAGGGGCACGCCACCGGGTGAGCCCCGTCACCCGCGCGCGGGGGCCCGGGCCACGCTACATTGGTGCCTGCCAATGCGCGCCGTCATCGTCTCCCACACCTACATCGATCCCGCCACCCGCGGGAAGCTCAAGGCGCTGGCCGGCCTCGGCTGCACCCTGAGCGTCGCGGTGCCGGCCGCCTGGTCCCCCACCCCGCGCGGCCCCGCGCTGCAGGCCACCTGGGGCAACGACGGCGGCCTCCGCATCGTCCCCATCCCCGTCACCGGGGACCGCGGCGAGGGGGTGGCCTGGCGCTCCAAGGACCTGTACCGCCTCCTCAGCGATTTCCGCCCCGACATCGTCCAGGTCGAGGCTGAGCCCTGGACCCCGGCCGCCGCCGCGGCCAGCAGCCATGCGGCCAAGCTCCGCCAGCCCCTCGTCCTCTTCGGCTGGGAGAGCGTGACCCGCTCCTTCGGGTTCTTCGAGGGGTTCCGGCGCGGGCGCACCCTGGACCGCGCCACGGGCCTGATCGGCGGCAACCGCGTGGCCGCCGCCATCCTGTCCAAGGGCAAGCCGGGCGTCCCGGTCACCGTCATCCCCCAGCTCGGCATCACCCCGCCCCTCGAGGTGCAGCGGCCCAGCGAGCCGGGCCTCGCCATCGCCTTCGTGGGCCGGCTGGTGCCGGAAAAGGGCCTCGACTGCCTCTTCCGCGCCTGCGTCAAGCTGCTCGGCAAGTGGACCCTGACCGTGGTGGGCAGCGGCCCCGCGCAGGAGCAGCTCGAGCAGCTGGCCGAGAAGCTGGGCATCGCCAGCCGCATCACCTGGAAGGGCGCCTTGCCGCCCGAGACGGTGCGCACCCTCTGGGCGGAGGTGGACACGCTGGTGATCCCCTCCCGCACCACGCCGGGCTGGGTGGAGACCTTCCACCAGCCGCTGGTGGAGGCCATGGGCCATGGCGTCACGGTGGTGGGGAGCGACTCGGGCGCCCTCCCCGAGCTGATTGACACGGCCGGCCTCGTGGTCCCCGAGGACGACGTCCCCGCCCTCACCGCCGCCCTGCAGCACCTGGCCGACAGCCCCCGCGAGCGCCAGCGCCTCGGCCGCGAGGCCCGCCTCCGCGTCATGCACGACTACGTGGACGACGCCGTGGCCCGCCGCACGCTCGAGTTCTGGGAGACCCTCAAG
>JBGAOL010000449.1:0-2600 GCA_044221825.1 Gemmatimonadales bacterium | reverse complement strand
GGATGAAGGCCAGCATCCCGGGATCGCCGAGAGAGGCGCCGGAGAGATTGATCGAGGCGATCGGCCGCCGGCGGAAGTGCCGGTGCCGCGCGTACATCTCGACCACCTCGCGCACCACGAAGCGGTCGATGGCGCCCATCAGGTTGTAGCGCTCCGCCGCCGGGATGAAGGCGCCCGGCGAGACGATTGTCCCGTCCCGCTCCGCCATCCGGAGCAGCACCTCCACCCGCAGCCGCTCGCCCTCCTCCGGCACCAGGGGCACGATGGCCTGGCCGTAGAGCCGGAAGCGCTGCTCCTCGAGGGCGGAGGTCACCCGGCTCACCCACTGCATCTCGCCCTGGCGGTGCACCATCACCGCGTCGTTGGCCTCGTAGAAGTGCACCCGGTTGCGGCCGTGCTCCTTGGCGGCGTAGCAGGCGGCGTCGGCGTCGCGGAGCAGCACGCCCACGCTGTCGCTCTCGGGCGTGATCGGGACCACGCCGATGCTCACGCCGAGCGCAAACGGCTTCCCCTCCCACACGAAGCGGAACTCCTGCACCGTCTCGAGCAGGTCGGCCACCACGCGGTGGGCCTGCTCGGGGCGGCAGTTCTCGAGCAGCACACCGAACTCGTCGCCGCCCAGGCGCGCCAGGGTGTCCCGCCGCCGGACCTTCTTCTGCAGCACGCCGGCCAGCTGGCGCAGCAGCTCGTCGCCCGCGGTGTGGCCGCAGGTGTCGTTCACCACCTTGAACTGGTCCAGGTCCAGGAAGCAGAGGGCGTGGGCCATCCCCTCCTTGCGGGCCCGCGCCAGCGCGCGGCCCACGCGCCGCTCGAATTCGTGCCGGTTGGTGAGTCCCGTCAGGAAATCGTGGCTGGCCTGGTGCGCGAGCTGGCGGGCCAGGGTGCGGGCGCGGCTCACGTCGTGGAACACCACCACGGTGCCCATGATGGCGCCGTCGGCCGAGAAGATCGGGGAAACGCTGTCGTCGATCGAGAGCTCCCGCCCATCGGCGCGGAGCAGCAGCGACAGGTTGGTGCGCCCCACCACGCGGCCCTCGCGCAGGCAGGTGTCCACCGGGTTCTCGAGCGGTTCCCGCGTGCTTTCGTGCACCAGCCGGAGCACCTCGCTGCTCGGCCGCCGGGCCAGCTCAGTGGCCGGCTGGCCCAGCAGTTCCTCCGCCACCGGGTTCAGGTACTCGATGCGGCCCTCCGCATCGGTCCGGAGCACCGCGTCGCCGATGGAGCCGAGGGTGACGAGGGCCCGGTCCTTCTCCTCGGCGAGCCGCGCCTCGAGGCGCTTGCGCTCGGTGATGTCGCGGGCCACGGTGCTGTAGAACTGGACGTTGCCGGCGTCGTCGCGGTGGCAGAGCATCACCTGTGACAGCGTCAGCTCCCGCCCGTCGGCGGTGAGGATCGAGAGCTCGCCGCTCCAGGTGCCTGAGCGCGCTGCGGTGGCCAGCGCTGCGTCGTTCAGCAGCAGGCGGGACCAGGAGGGGGGCGGCGCATCGGGCGCCCCGCGCTCCTGGTCCGGGCCGCCGATCAGGGCGCGGCCCGCGTCGTTCAGGTAGAACGCCTGTCCCGTGGCGTCGGCGAAGCAGACCGGGTCGGTGGTGGACTCGAGCACCGCCGCGAGCCGCCGCTGCATGGCGGAGAGCGCCACGGTGCGGCGGCGGGCGTGGAGCAGGGTCACCACCACGCCGAGGAAGAGGACCATCGTGAGGAGGCAGGCCACCAGCAGCGTCTGCCGCGCCACGTCCGCCACGTGGTACGCCTCACGCACCTCCGCCTCCGTGGCGATGCCGAGGCCCAACTGGTCGTCCCAGGCCCAGGCGCCCACCACCTCGTGGCCCAGGTGATCGACGTAGCCATCGAGATCCACCCCGCCGCGCCCGCTGGCGGCGGTGGCCGCCATCCGCGTCAGGGTGCCGCTGCCCGGCTCCTCGAGCCGTCGCGCCGCGCTGGCCGGGCTCAGCCGGCTGCCCCCCAGGATGTGCCCGTCGTTGTCGAAGAAGAGGGTGCGGCCTTGTGAGCGGAAGGCACCGAGTTCGGCCATCCGGGTGAACTCGCGCTCCGCGGGGAGCGGGAGAACCAGGACCGCGATGGGAATCCCGCGCGCGTCCCGGATCGGGGCGTAGGCGGCCAGCCGGGGGCCGTCTTCCGGGGTGAGGAGCGGGGTGATGCCGGGGAGGCCGTCGAGCCCGCGGGCCAGCACCGGTTCGGTCCCCTCCGGCAGCGCCTGCGGCAGGGAGGCGGGCGAGCGGAGCACCACCCGCTCATCGGCCCGGACCAGCCAGTAGCCACCGAGGCCGGCCGCGCGGAGGGGCTCCGCCAGGCTGGCCTCGAAGGCCGCGGCGGCCCGGGCCGCCGCCTGGCTGCCCGCAGGCGCGCTGAGCAGGCGGCCCGTTGCCTCCATCACGTCCCGACCGGAAGCAACCGACGCCGCCAGTGCCTGCTGCCGTGTGGACCAGTGCCGGGCCCCTTCCCGCGCCGTGGCCAGCGAGGTGGTCAGGTTCCGGCGGGCCGACTCACGCACCGCCGTCTGGATCTGCCCCAGCGTCCACCATGCCCCCGCCCCCACCCCGAACAGGAACAGCAGGGTCCCCCCGAGGGCGATCCCCGAG
>JBGAOL010000448.1:0-2621 GCA_044221825.1 Gemmatimonadales bacterium | reverse complement strand
GGCGGCGAGAAGAAGCGGAACGAGATCCTCCAGATGGCGGTGCTCGAGCCGTCCCTGGCCATCCTCGACGAGACCGACTCCGGCCTCGACATCGACGCGCTCAAGATCGTCGCCGACGGCGTCAACGCGCTCCGCCGCCCCGACAGCGCCACCATCGTGGTGACCCACTACCAGCGCCTGCTGAACCACATCGTGCCCGACCGGGTGCACGTGCTGGCCGGGGGCCGGATTGTGCGCTCCGGCGGCAAGGAGCTGGCGCTCGAACTCGAGGAGCGCGGCTACGAGTGGCTCACCGAAGCGGCGGGAGCCGTCGCGTGACCGCCACCGGGACTCCCGTGGCCCCCGCTCCCCGCGCCGTCGAGCCGGGGTGGGTCGCCCAGCTTCGGCGCGAGGGGGCGGCCCGCTTCGAGGGGCTCCGGCTGCCGACCACCCGCGAGGAAGACTGGCGCTTCACCGACCTGTCGCCCATCGGGAGGGCGGAGCTCGGCTCCGCCCGGGCGCCCGGCGCCCTGACGGAGGCCGACCTCGCGCCCTTCCTCTTCGGGCACGCCGAGTGGCCGCGGCTCGTCTTCGCGAACGGCCGGTTCCAGCCGGCGCTCTCGCGGCTGGCCGGGCTGCCGGCCGGCGCCCGGGTGGGGTCGCTGGCCGAGCTGCTGCTCGATGCGCCTGAACTGGTGGAGGACACGCTGGGCAAGGTGGCCGTCCAGCCGGCCGCCGCGGCCCTGGTCGGCCAGAACGCCTCCGCGTTCATCGACGGATACGCCATCGTCCTTCCTGCGGGCACCGTGGTGGACACGCCGATCCACGTGCTCTTCGTGGCGGACGGCCGCGCGGTGCGTGGCGCCGTGTTCCCGCGGAACGTCGTGGTGCTGGGCGCCAACGCGGTCGCGTCGGTGGTGGAGAGCTACGTGGCGCTGGCCGAGGGTGTCGCCCTGACCAGCACGGTCACCGAGGCGAACCTGGCTGCCGGCGCGCGGTTCGACCACTGCAAGATCCAGCGGGAGAGCGTCCAGGCCTACCACCTGGCCACGCTCGAGGTGCGCCAGGAGCGGGACAGCTACCTCAACTCCTTCTCGTTCGCGCAGGGCGCGGCCCTTTCCCGGACCAACATCTACACCACCCTGGCCGGCCCGGGCTCGCACGCCACCCTCTACGGCCTGTACCTCGGCGAGGGACGCCAGCACGTGGACCACCAGACCCGGATCGAGCACGCCGCTCCCAACTGCACCAGCTGGGAGGTGTACAAGGGCATCCTCGACGGGCACGGGCACGGGGTGTTCAACGGCAAGGTCTATGTCCATCCTGTCGCACAGAAGACGGACGGCAAGCAGACCAACAAGAACCTGCTGCTCTCCGAAACGGCCAAGGTGGACACCAAGCCCCAGCTCGAGATCTTCGCCGACGACGTCAAGTGCACCCACGGCGCCACGGTGGGCAGCCTCGACGCGGTGCCGCTGTTCTACTGCCGGAGCCGCGGCATTCCCGCGGCCGAGGCGCGGACCCTCCTGACCTACGCCTTTGCGGCGGACGTGCTCGAGGAAATCCGGAGCCGCCCGGTGGTGGACCATCTCGAGGACCTGATGAGGGAGTGGCTGGTGGGCGCGGGGAAGCGGGGAAGCGGGTCCGCGGGGAAGGCCACGAGCTGATCGTGCCGACCACCGCGACCTCCCCGCTTCCCCGCGTCCCCGCCGCCGGCTTCGACGTCCAGGCCCTCCGCCGCGACTTCCCCATTCTCGCCACGCGTGTCAACGGGAAGCCGCTGGTGTACTTCGACAACGCCGCCACGGCGCAGAAGCCGCTGGTGGTCGTCGAGACGGTGCGGCGCTTCCTGGCCGAGGAGAACGCCAACATCCACCGCGGCGTCCACTACCTGAGCGAGCGGGCCACGCTGGCGTTCGACGCCGTGCGCGACGAGGTCCGGGCCTTCCTCAATGCCCCGGCCACCCACGAGGTCATCTTCGTCCGCGGCACCACGGAGGGCATCAACCTCGTGGCGCAGAGCTACGGGCGGAGCACCCTCCGCCCCGGCGACGAGATCCTCGTCACCACGATGGAGCACCACAGCAACATCGTCCCGTGGCAGCTGGTGGCCGGCCAGACCGGCGCCGTGGTGCGTCCCATCCCGATCACGGACGCCGGCGAGGCGGACCTCGACGCCTACCGGCGGATGCTCGGTCCGAAGACGCGCATCGTCGGCATCGTCCACATTTCCAACGCGCTCGGCACCATCAACCCCGTGGCCGAGATGACCCGGCTGGCGCACGAGGCCGGCGCGGTCGTCCTGGTGGACGGCGCCCAGGCGGCGCCCCACATGCCGGTGGATGTGCAGGCGCTCGGTTGCGACTTCTACGCCTTCTCCGGCCACAAGGTCTTCGGGCCCACCGGCGTCGGGGTCCTCTGGGGTCGCACCGAACTGCTTGAGGCGATGCCGCCCTGGCAGGGCGGCGGCGACATGATCCACACCGTGAGTTTTGCGGGAACGACCTTCGCACCGTTGCCCGCCAAGTTCGAGGCGGGCACGCCGGCCATCGCCGAGGTGGTCGGCCTCGGCGCCGCGCTGCGCTACGTGCAGGGCGTCGGGTTCGACGCGATCGGCGCCTGGGAGCGGACCCTGCTCGCCC
>JBGAOL010000020.1:0-21501 GCA_044221825.1 Gemmatimonadales bacterium | reverse complement strand
GGTACTCTGCGGGCCGGGTCGGGAAACCGGGGCGCCGCCCGCGCCGTACACAGGGCGGGCCCGCCCCGCGGGTCGTCGGTTCCCCGCCCCATCCTGCTCCGGAGGCTCGATGCTGGTCCTCTCCCTCGCCGCCCTGCTGCTCGCCGCGCCCCCCGTCCCCACCGGGACCGAGCTGGTCCAGCAGATGCGCGCCCGGTACGACGGCAAGTGGTACCGCACCCTCACCTTCGTCCAGACCACCCACATCTTCGGGCCCACGCCCCGCACCGAGACCTGGTACGAGGCCGCGCGGATCCCGGGCATGCTCCGGATCGACGTGGCGCCCGTGGATTCCGGGAAGACCATCTTCTTCCGCAGCGACAGCATCTACCAGACCAAGGCGGGCGCCGTCGCGGTGAGCCGCGCCTTCGTGCACCCGCTCATGGTGCTCGGCTTCGACGTGTACCTCGACCCGGTGGAGAAGACCGTGGCCCGGCTGCAGGGACTCGGCTTCGACCTGACGAAGGTGCACGAGACCACCTGGCAGGGCACCCCGGTCTACGTGGTGGGCGCGCTGGCAGGCGACACCACCAGCAAGCAGTTCTGGGTGGAGAAAGAGCGCCTGCTCTTTGTGCGGATGCTGGAACCGGTACCGGACGGCTCGGGGCGACTTTCCGAGACGCAGTTCAACCGGTACGAGCCCCTCGGCAAGGGGTGGATCGCGGTGGAGGTGGTCTTCAAGGTCGGAGACCAGGTGCGGATGAAGGAGGAATACGCGGACGTGCGCGGGGACGTGATGCTGCCGGAGGTGTTGTGGGATCCGGCACGCTACGGGCGGCCGGGGTGGGTGCAGCCCTGACCTGGGCAGCGGGGCAGCACGGCCCAGGAGCCGCGCCGACGAAATGGAGAGGGGGCGCCCATGCGGGCGCCCCCTTTTTCCGTTTCCCAGGCCCGGCGCCCTAGAAGCTGAGCGCCTGGTCCCGTGGATCGGCAGCGGTGAAGTAGAGAGTCCGCCGCTCCTCGCCCGGCATCCGGAAGAGCTGGACGATGTTCTGCTGGTTGTCGAATGCCTCGAAGAGCACACCCTGCAGCATCACCAGGCGCGTCACGGGCGCATTGGCCTGACCTTCGAGCAGGTACCACATCATGAGCTGGCCGCCCGCGTCCTGCTCGCTGCCGGCCTCGGCCACGTGCAGGACCACGCGCTGGCCGTTGGCCTCGAGCTTGAGGTGCTGGGCCAGGTAGCGCTCAAACAGCTCGCGGGCCGGCTGCTCCCGCGAGAGGACCAGCGTGCTGTCCCGCGCCAGGGCGCGGAGGCCGAGCTGCAGGTCGTCGTGGAAGAGCCGGATCCGCCCCGCCACCGTGGTGCCGTCCAGCACGAGCCGGAGGTGGCTCGCGTGGACGTCGTGCATCGCCGGGGGCGCGGGGAGATCCCCCACGCCCACGGCGACGAGCACGGCGAGGGCCGCCCGGATCACGACGCCGCCGGCGCCGGCTTCACCCAGGTGTTGTTGTCGCGGTTGATGTCCGCGAACACCTCGTCCGGGTCCACGACGACCTTGACCACGTCCTGGTCGCTGAAGAGCCCGTAGGTGAAGCTCTGCTCGTTGCGACGCCACACGTCCACGGGGAGCTTGATCCGCCGGGTGGTACCGTCGGCCAGCGTCACGTCGAGCTGGAGCGGCATCACGAGCCCGCCCTTGTTCTCGACGGTGATGCGGGTATACACCTTGCCGCGCTGCGCCCCGCCCGGCAGGTCGCTGCCCGGCTGGCTCTCGACGGTGGTGACGGCCTGGTCGTTGGGGTAGGTGGTGTAGAACCACCCGCGCCAGAACCAGTTGAGCAGCTCGCCCGAGCCGTCATCGAGGGTGCGGAAGAAGTCGCCCGGCATGGGGTGCTTGAACATCCAGCGGCGGGAGTACTCGCCGAAGGCCTGGTCGAAGAGCTCGGGACCGAGGATCTGCTCCCGCAGCATCACGAGCCCGGCGGCCGGCTTGGAGTAGCCGTTGTTGCCGAACTGGGTCTGGATCTGGTCGGACTCGGTCATGAGGGGGACCTGCCTGGGCTCCTTCATGTAGTCCACGATGGCCTTGGCCGGGCCGCGGCGGCTCGGGTACTGGGGGTCCCACTCCTTCTCCGCATAGTACTGCACGAAGGAGTTGAGTCCCTCGTCCATCCAGGTCCACTTGCGCTCGTCGGTGGCCACGATCATCGGGAACCAGTTGTGGCCGACCTCGTGGATGGTCACCGAGATGAGGCCGCGCGCGAGCTGCGGGGTGTAGCTGCCGTCGGGCGCCGGGCGGGCGCCGCAGAAGGCGATCATCGGGTACTCCATGCCGCCCACGGCGCCATGGACGTTCACCGCCTTCGGGTACGGATAGGGGAACGCCATCCGGCCGTAGGTGCGCATGGTCTGCGCGATGGCCTTGGTGGAGAGGCTGTCCCACAGCGGCATGCCCTCGCGCGGGTAGAGCGAGTGCATCTCGATGGGCTTGCTGGCGGGGGTGTACCGGAAGCCCGCCGCGTCCCAGGCGTAGGCGCGGGAGGAGACCCAGGCGAAGTCGCGCACGCTGTCGGCGTGGAACTTCCACGTGAGCGGCCCGGTGCCCGCCGGCCGGGTGCCCGGCGTGGCGATCTCATCCTTGGTGATGATGAAGCGCGGGGTCTCCGCCTTCATCGCCTCGGCCAGGCGCGCGCGCTGGGTGGCGGTGAGCACCTGGAGCGGGTTCAGCAGCGTGCCGGTGGCGGCCACGATGTGGTCCCGCGGGACGGTCAGCTCCACGTCGTAGGTGCCGAAGTTCAGGTAGAACTCGCCCTGCCCCATGAACTGGTCGGTCTGCCAGCCGTTGACGTCGTCGTAGACCGAGGCACGGGGGAACCACTGCGCCGCCTCGTAGGCCCAGCCGTCCTTGAGCTTCTCGCGGACACCGCGGCCGTTGCGGCTCTGCTCCGGCATGATGAAGTGCCAGTCGATCTCCACCACCGCCACGCCCTTGGAGGCGAGCGGCGCGGGCAGCAGGACCTTGAGTTCGGTGCCGTTGATGACGTACCGGGCATCGGTCTTGGTGACCCGGCCGGCGCGGGTGGTGACCACCTGCACCCGGGTGATCTTGTGCCCGCCGTCGAAGCTCTCCGGGGCCAGGAAGCGGCGGGCCTGCGGCGAGAGGTTCTTCGGCAGCGCCGGCGCCGACTGGATGGCGCGGCTCACCGCCGGGTCGTCGATGTTCTGGTCCAGCTGGAACCAGAGGTAGGTGAGCTGGTCGGGCGAGTTGTTGTGGTAGGTGACCCGCTCCGAGCCCGTGATGGTGTGGGTGGTGGTGTCGAGGCTCGCCTGGATCCGGTAGTCCACCTGCTGCTGCCAGTACCGGGGGCCGGGGCCGCCGGAGGCGTTGCGGTAGTCGTTCGGGTCGGGGAGCTCGTCGATGGCGCGGAAACTGGACTGGTTGGTGCGCTTGGTGGTGTCGGCGTTGAGCCACTGCTGGGCGGACGCCGGCGCCGCCACGAGGGCCAGGAGCCCCACAACGGCAAGCGGACGGAGGAATCGGGACATCGGCGACTCGGGATGAAGGGAAGACGGCAGGACCACGGAACCGGAGTGCGGACGGCTCATGCGGCCACCCGCTCGAACAGGACATACGCGCCAAGGCTGGCGATCGCTGCGGACGCGGCCAGAACCCACCCCCGCCGGCTCAGCCGGAGCCCGCGCTCCACGAGCACACCCACCCCGAGCACCACCGCCACGATCAGCAACTGGCCCAGCTCCAGCCCCACGTTGAAGGAGAGGAGTGGCACCAGCAGGGATTCCTCATCGCCGAGGAGGCTCCGGAGGTAGCCGGAGAACCCGAGCCCGTGGATGAGGCCGAAGACCGCCGCCACGGTGTACCGGAGCGCCTGCCCCCGCCCGGACCCCGCCCCGCCGTCGCCGGCCGGCGCGCGCCACGCAAAGGCGAAGGCGAGGAGACTCGTGGCCACGATGGTGGCGGCGATCGCCGGTTCCACCAGGGCCGGGCTCACCCGCACCAGGTCGAGCGTGGCCAGCGCCAGGGTCACCGAGTGGCCGAGGGTGAATGCCGTCACCAGCCACAGCAGCCGCCGCCACTCGCCCGGGCGATAGGCGATGGTCAGGGCGGCGACGAAGAGGATGTGGTCGTACCCGCGCAGGTCGGCGATATGGTGCACACCGAGACGCAGGTAGGTGAGGACTTCGGAACCCATCAGTGGCGGGCCCTACGCTGCGAGGAAGGGCGGGTTTCGGTGGAACCACCAATCGGGGCGCCGGGATTCGAACCCGGGACCTCCTGCTCCCAAAGCAGGCGCGCTACCGGACTGCGCCACACCCCGTGACCGGCCTGAACTTAGCGCGTGGTGGCCTTCCCCTCCAGCCGGGCGTTCACGGCGCGGTACTCGAGGATGGAGAGGATCCAGATGATCGTGATGGCCACGGCCGAGATGGCGCACCAGGGACAGAAGGTGCGCAGCACGATGAACTCGCCGTACTTGAGCCGCAGCGTGAACGTGAAGCCGAGGACCGCCAGCGCGAGCAGCGTGGTGACGGGCCAGCGCTTGCCCGCGAGCGTGGGCTGGAGGCTCACGATGCTGGTGAGGAGCAGCAGCGCGTACCCCACCACGCCGACCAGCGCCACGTCCGTGCCCATGAACCAGCCCCAGGAACTGAACATGGCCCGGTCACAGCCGCCGGTGTCGCAGCTGATGCTGCCCACCAGCCCGAGCTTGTACAGGTGCAGGTAGAGCGCCACGACGCCCGCGATGAGGCTCAGGACGGCGATGGCCTGCCGGCGGATCATTGCGGGGCTCCTCCCTGGGTGCGGGCCCAGGCATCGCCCTCGCCCTGCACCCAGCGGACGTAGCCGCGGATGGCCTCGACCTCGACGTCGCTCACGCGATTGAGCGGCGGCATGGCGCCGAAGTTGTAGTACTTCTGCTTGGCACCGGTGCGGACGGACACCCGGAACATGGAGTCGGGAACCGTGGGCGCGTGGAACAAGGTGTCCAGCATCGGTGGCCCCAGCCCGTCGCCCTTGCCGGCGCGGCCGTGGCAGGAGAGGCAGTAGGTGTTGAACAGGCGCTCGCCCCGCTGGTGCTCGGCAGGGGTGGCCGGGGGGACGAAGGCGGCCCAGCGGCCCTTGTCGCCGCCGCAGGCCAGGAGCACGAGAACCAGCGCCGGGATCACGCGCGCGGGGATGTTCGGGAATCGCATGGCGGGAATTCTAGCGGGGACCGAGCGCCGCGAGGAGCTTGGCCAGGGCGCGGCCCCGGTGGCTGATGGTGTCCTTCTCCTCCGGCGCGGCCTCGCCGAAGCTCTTGCCCAGTTCATCGCTGAAGAAGTAGGGGTCGTAGCCGAAGCCGCCGTCGCCCTGGCGGGCCTCGAGGATCCGGCCACCGGTGATGCCCTCGAAGACCTCGGGGATGGCGCGGGCGTCGCGCAGCAGCACCAGCACGCAGCGGTAGCGGGCGCGGCGGCGCGCCTCGGGGGCCCCATGGAGCCGGCGGAGGAGGTGGGCGTTGTTGGCCTCGTCCACCTGCCTCGGGGTGCCGGTGGCGCCGGCCCAGCGCTTGGAGCGGACCCCGGGCTCGCCCCCCAGCGAGAAGACCTCGAGGCCCGAATCGTCGGCCACGGTGGGCAGGCCGGTCTTCTTCAGGAAGTACTCGGCCTTGTGGCGGGCATTGGTCTCGAAGCTGTCGGAGGCCTCGAGGGTGTCCTCGAGCGACGTCTCGGGCACGCCCGCCTCGTCGGGGAAGACCACCTCGTGGCCCGCCGCCTCGAGGATGCGCCGGATCTCCTTCTGCTTCCCCGCACTCCGGGTGGCAAACAGCAGCTTCATCCCTTGAGCGCCGCCTCCTGCGCGGCGAACAGCTGGCGGATGCCGCCGTGCGCCAGGTCGATCAGCCGGTCAAGTTCCGCACGCTGGAAGGTGCCGTGCTCGCCGGTGCCCTGCACCTCGACGAAGCGGTCGGGCTGGAGCATGACGATGTTGGAGTCGACGCCGGCGTCCTTGTCCTCGAGGTAGGCCAGGTCGAGCCGGGGCTCCCCCTCGATGATGCCCACCGACACGGCCGCCACCAGCTGCCCGAAGGGATTGGGGATCCCCGCGCGCTGGCTGAGCCAGGCGCAGGCATCGGCGAGGGCCACGCAGCCGCCGGTGATGCTCGCGGTGCGGGTGCCGCCGTCGGCCTGGAGCACGTCGCAGTCCACCTTGATGGTCCACTCGCCGAAGGCCATGGTGCCCATGGCGGCGCGGAGCGAGCGGCCGATGAGGCGCTGGATCTCCTGGGTGCGGCCGCCGGGGCCCCGCCGCTCGCGGTCCGTCCGCTCCATGGTGGCCCGGGGCAGCATGGCATACTCGGCCGTGACCCAGCCGGTGCCGCTACCCTTCTTCCAGGGCGGGGCGCCCTGCTCCACGGTGGCGGTGCAGTGCACCAGGGTGCCCCCCATCCGGATGAGGCAGGACCCCTCGGCGTAGGGATTGGCGCGCCGCTCGAGGACGAGCGGGCGCAGCTGGTCGTTGGCACGGCCGTCAGGACGGGGCACGCAGGCGCTCCACGATGGCGGTGGTCGAGAAACCGGGTTCCAGGGTCACGTGCTTCACCCGCCCGCCGCGCGCCTCGACGATGTCGGCGCCCACGGTGGTGGCCCGGGTGTAGTCGCCGCCCTTCACGAGCACGTCGGGTTCGAGCAGGCGGATGAGGTCGAGCGGGGTGTCCTCGTCGAAGATCACCACGCAGTCCACCGCCGCCAGGGCGGCGAGCACCCGGGCGCGCGCGAGTTCCGGCACGACGGGACGCTCCGGGCCCTTGCCGAGCCGGCGGGCGGAGGCGTCGCTGTTGACCCCGACGATGAGGGCATCGCCCTCGGCGCGCGCGGCCTCGAGCAGGGCCACGTGGCCGGGGTGCAGCAGGTCGAAGACACCGTTGGTGAAGACGACGATGCCCGGCTGGGCCGAGCGCCAAACCGCGGCGTCGTGCGGCGTGCGCAGCTTGGCCTCGCTACCCGGCATCCGGCACCAGCCTGGCCTCGCGGCCAAAAATCAACTTGAGCCCGAGTGGCGCCAGGAAGGTGGTGCCCATCACCATGAGCAACACCGCGCTGAAGGTGCCTTCGCTCAGCAGCTCGGCGCGGCGCCCCACGTCCGCGAAGATGAGGCCCACCTCGCCGCGGGGCACCATGCCGACGCCCACCGTGAGGCGGTGGAACTTGGTCCAGGGCGCAGCCCATCCCGCGCAGATCTTCCCGAGGATGGCCAGCAGCGTGAGGATCGCCGCCACGGTGAGCAGCCCACCGGCGCCGGGGACGCGCGGGTCGAGGAGCCGCACGTCGCAGGCGGCGCCCACGCTCACGAAGAAGATGGGCGCCAGCACCGCCGCCACCGGCTGCACCTGCTGCTCGACCGTGTGCGCGTGCCGGGTACTCCGGAGGATAAGGCCCGCGGCGAAGGCGCCGATGATGAGCGCCGACCCGACCTTCGAGGCAAAGGCCGCGAGCGCGAGCGCAAACGCGATGGAGAACACCACCACGATCTNATGACGGAGAAGAGCCGCTCGTCGACCACCCCGAGCTGCTTGCCGATGGCCGCGAAGATGAGGCCCACCTCGCCGCGCGGGACCATGCCCACGCCCACGGTGAGGCGGTGGAACCTGGTCCAGGGCGCGGCCCACCCGGCGCAGATCTTCCCCACGATGGCCAGCAGCGTGAGGATCGCCGCCACCGTGAGCAGGCCGCCGGCGCCGGGGACGCGCGGGTCGAGGAGCCGTACGTCGCAGGCGGCGCCCACGCTCACGAAGAAAATGGGCGCCAGCACCGCCGCCACCGGCTGCACCTGCTGCTCGACCGTGTGCGCATGCCGGGTGCTCCGGAGGATGAGGCCCGCGGCGAAGGCGCCAATGATGAGGGCCGAGCCGACCTTGGCAGCGAAGGCCGCGAGCGCGAGCGCAAAGGCAATGGAGAACACCACCACGATCCCGCGCGCCCGCATCCGGGTGATCCGGTCGGTGAGCCGGGGTACCAGGTAGTTCCCCACCATGACCACGGCCACCAGGAATCCCACCGCCACGCCGAAGGTGGTGGCGATCCCGACGGCGCTGATGGCCCCACCCGCCGCGATCCCGGACACCACGCTCAGGATCACGAGCCCGATGATGTCGTCCAGCACCGCCGCGCCGAGGATGATCCGCGCCTCGGCCGTTTCCATCTTGCCGAGGTCGCCGAGGACGCGCGCCGTGATGCCGACGGAGGTGGCGGTCAGGGTGGCCCCGACGAAGATGGCCACCGTGCCGAGCGCCCCGCCGTCCTCCATGGCCGGGTGCGGAAAATACGCCCAGAAGGCCCAGCCGAGCGCGAAGGGCACCGTCACGCCCACGGCGGCCACGGCCGCGGCGGCTGGCCCCACCTTGAACATCTCCGTGAGGTTGGTCTCGAGCCCCACCTCGAAGAGCAGCAGGATGACGCCGAGCTCCGCGAGCACGGTGATCATCTCCGCACCGGGCTGTCCCGCCGCCGGCACCACACCAAGGAGGCTCGGCCCCAGGAGCAGGCCGGCGACCAGTTCGCCCAGGACGGCGGGGAGCCCAAGGCGTTCCGCCCCCTCGCCGAGCAGCTTGCCGCCGGCCAGCATGGCCGCGACCACCAGCAGGAGGTCGGGCAGCGACGACTCGCCCCCCGCGGCGTACAGCAGCGAGGGACAGAGGACCAGCAGGAAGAGCAGCGTGCGGGGCCGAAGCGCCCCACGGGGGCGCGTCAGGCTCACAGGGGCTCTTCCGCCTTCGGCTCGTAGGTGAAGGTGTGGGACATCAGGAAGGCGTGGACGGTCTCGGAGTACGTCGTGGTGATGACGATCCGCCGCGGCTTGCCGGAGCGGGTGATGCTCCACTTCCGCGCCTCCTCGGGCAGGCCGAGCTCGTCGACCTTGGCGTCGAGGCGGCGCCGGATCACGGCGTCACTCAGCGTGGGGGCCAGGCGGGCCGAGACCCGCATCTCGTCCATCAGGCGGTAGTAGCGCACCCACGGCTCACCGAGGTGCACCCCATAGTAGGTGAGCGCGGCCAGCAGCAGCAGGGACAGGAGGCACCCGGTGGAGCTGCTGCCACGGCGGGACCGGAGGCGGGGCATCACCATTGCGACTGGGCTCCATCGACGATGTTGGTAACCAGCCGGCTGAGCGCCCGGCCCCGCGCCCTCGCCTCGGTCTCGCTGCCGGGCTCGTAGTCGCCCTCGAGCATCATGCCGCTGCGGGTCCAGAGCACCTTGCCATCCTTGTCCACGATCTCCACCGACACGGTCATCTGCACCAGCCGCTTGGTCACGGTCACCTGGCTGGTGTTGCTGTTGCCGGTGAAGGCCACCGGGACGTCGGGCTCGTAGCGGGTGATCTGGCCGCGCACCACGGCGTCCGCCGAGGCCTCGCCCGCCTGGCGGAGGCCGAGCCGGCCCTGCACCGCCGCCCGGACCGAGTCGAGCACCTCCTGCGCGAGGATCGGCTCGGGCGTGAGGTTGTCGAACGGCAGGATGGCGACGGTCTTGATCTCCGGCGGGAAGCCGCCCCCGGTGAACCCGTACAGGCAGCCGCCGCAGAGGAGCGCGCTACTCAGCAGGAGCGCGCCAAGTCGGAGGCGGGAAGCCAGGCGAAGGCGTGGTTTCGTAGAACGTGATCTCCAGTTTGGCCGGCACCGAGGGCACCGAGAGGAACGCCGTGAGTGGCGTCCCGTCAGGCTTCCGGCTCATCCGGCTCCGGCCCACCACCTTGCCGCCGCGGCGCATCTCGGCGTGCAGGGTGATGACCTCTCCCGTCACCCGAAGGTAATCGACCGTGTCGGGCCCCGCCGCGTAGCGCCAGGCGACGCGGTCCTCCTGCACGAGGCCGGACAGCGTGGCACCGGCCTCGGGCCCCCGGGCGATGCCGAACAGCGCCCACAGCAGCGGCACGCTCGGCACCAGCTCGTCCACGGAGCGGGCCGGCACCACCCACTGCGCCGAGTCGCCGATGACGAACGCCGCGCCCTTGCCGAGGCCGAGCGAGCCGGCGAAGTCGAACCGCAGCGAGTCGGGCGGCGCCAGGCTGGCGCTGCCGCGGCCGCCTTTGCTCGACTTCTCGTCCTGGTAGAGCCACCGGAAGCGATGCCGCGCGCTCCCCGTGGGCACCGTGGCGCTGACCCAGCCGGCCACCTGTCCCGCCTCCACCGTGGCCAGCCCCGCAGGCAGCAGCGCGGGCCTGGCCCCGCCACACCCGGCGAGCCCGAGGCCAAGATAGACCAGCCCCCACCGAGGGTCAAGCCGAAACCGTTGCAGCATCAGTAGTTATAACCGAAGAAGAACTGGAGAAAGCTGCGCCGCTTCTGCGTGGCCAGCAGGTTGTAGCCCCGGAAGTCCCCGCTGCTCCAGCGCCGGCCCCAGTCCAGCCGGAGCACCAGGCCGCGCCGGCCCCAGTCCAGCCGGAGCACCAGGCCGGGCACCAGCGGCCAGCGGAAGCTGACGCCGTAGCTCCCCAGGGTGGCGCGGTCTTCCCCGGGGAACCAGGTCCGGCCGACGTCGGCGAAGAACGCCCCCTGGATCTCGGGGAACTGCGCCGCCCCCACCGGCGTGCCGAGGGTAAAGTAATCGAGCAGGGGGAAGCGCAGTTCCCCGTTCGCCATCCACCCCTGGGAGCCGATGATGTAGCCGTAGTTGGGGAACCCGCGCAGCGCCAGCGTCCCGCCGAGGTTCACCCGCTCCGGCCGGTCGGCCCCGGAATAGAAGTAGAGGCCGCGGAAGGCAAAGGCACTCTGGCTGCCGAGCCGCAGGTATTTCCGCGCATCCACGGCAACGGTGTAGTTGTCGAAGCGGGCGTTGCTGAAGTCGCTGGTGATGCCGCCGGTCACGGCCAGCACCTGCCCGTCCACCGGGCCGCTCGCGATCCAGAGGGAGTTGTCGTAGACGTAGCTCACCTGCTGGGTGGTGAGCCACCCTTCCCGCCGCGGGTTGTCGACGGGCAGCGTGAAGTCGAAGCGGTCGCTGTGCTCCACCACCACTCGCCCCTCCACCCGGGTGTAGCGCGAGAGCGGGTAGCGCAGAAGCCCGAAGGCGCCGGCAGTGCTCTCGCGATAGGCCACGGTGAGGTCACCGGCCCACTGGTTCCCCTTGAAGCGGAACGCGCCGACGCCCCAGTTGAGCCGGCGGCTCTGGTTCAGGTACAGCGCGCTGGCGCTGGTGTTGCCGAAGATCGAGCTGAAGCGGCGACCCTGGAAGGTGTTGACCGACACGAACACCAAGTTGTTNCCGAAACCGTTGCAGCATCAGTAGTTATAACCGAAGAAGAACTGGAGAAAGCTGCGCCGCTTCTGCGTGGCCAGCAGGTTGTAGCCCCGGAAGTCCCCGCTGCTCCAGCGCCGGCCCCAGTCCAGCCGGAGCACCAGGCCCGGCACGAGCGGCCAGCGGAAGCTCACGCCGTAACTCCCCAGGGTGGCGCGATCTTCCCCCGGGAACCAGGTCCGCCCCACGTCGGCGAAGAACGCTCCCTGGATCTCGGGGAACTGCGCCGCCCCCACCGGCGTGCCGAGCGTAAAGTAATCGAGCAGCGGGAAGCGCAGTTCCCCGTTCGCCATCCAGCCCTGGGAGCCGATGATGTAGCCGTAGTTGGGGAACCCGCGCAGCGCCAGCGTCCCGCCGAGGTTCACCCGCTCCGGCCGGTCGGCGCCGGAATAGAAGTAGAGGCCGCGGAAGGCAAAGGCGCTCTGGCTGCCGAGCCGCAGGTATTTCCGCGCGTCCACGGCGACGGTGTAGTTGTCGAAGCGGGCGTTGCTGAAGTCGCTGGTGATGCCGCCCGTGACGGCGAGCACCTGCCCGTCCACCGGGCCGCTCGAGATCCAGAGGGAGTTGTCATAGACGTAGCTCACCTGCTGGGTGGTGAGCCAGCCCTCCCGCCGCGGGTTGTCCACCGGCAGCGTGAAGTCGAAGCGGTCGCTGTGCTCCACCACCACCCGCCCCTCCACCCGGGTGTAGCGCGAGAGCGGGTAGCGCAGCAGCCCGAAGGCGCCCGCCGTGCTCTCCCGATAGGCCACCGTGAGGTCGCCAGCCCACTGGTTCCCCTTGAAGCGGAAGGCCCCGACGCCCCAGTTGAGCCGGCGGCTCTGGTTCAGGTAGAGCGCGCTGGCGCTGGTGTTGCCGAAGATGGAACTGAAGCGGCGACCCTGGAAGGTGTTGATCGACACGAACACCAGGTTGTCGCTCAGCAGGTCGCTCACCAGGAAGGCGATGCCCTGCCCCGTGCCGTAGCGCGGTACGTAGGTGAAGCCGCCGGCCGCGAAATCGAGGTTGTACTTGCGGCGGTAGGGCTTGGGGGCGGCGGTGGCCACGCCCGCGGCATCACCGGTTGGCCAGCTCCACGTGCCGGGCGGGGGCGCCTCGGGGAGGGTGAAGGTCTCCCGGCGCGCCAGCGAGTCTCCGGGGTAGGCGTAGATGCCAAGCGAGAGCTCATGGAAGCCCCCCACGAGCAGCACGTCCTGCCCCGGCACCGGGGCCGCGTCGAAGGCGCCGGTGTACGCCGAGGTCTCCCGGCGGCCGTTGCCCAGGGTGTCGGTGGAGAAGATGTTGAGCACCCCGTCGCGCCCCGAGGCGAAGGTGATGCGGTTGCTGTCGGCCCAGGTCGGGACCTCGTCCACCCAGCGGCCGTAGGTGAGCTGGCGGATCGCGCCGCTGGCCAGGTCGAGCACGAAGAGATTTACCGCGTCGTCGAGGCCGAGCGCGGTGCGGTCGCTGGCAAAGACCAGGCGCGTGCCGTCGGGGCTCACGCTCGGGTCGAGGTCCTGGTAGTGGTCGTTGGTGAGCCGGGTCAGGGTCCCCGCGGGGAGCTCCACCTTGTAGAGGTCGGAGAGCCCGCTCTCCTCGAGACCACTGAAGTACACCGCCTTCCCGTCGGGCGCCCAGACCGGGGACAGGATCGAGACCAGCTGGTCGAACTGGTAGCGCCCCACCAGCTCGCGCTTCGCCAGGTCGTAGATCATGACGGCGTCCCGCTCCTGGTAGCGGGAGCTGAACAGGAGGAGGCCCTTCCGGCTGGCGTCGGCGCGGCTGTCGAAGGCGTGGAAGTTCTCGAACCCGCCGTCCCGGCCCGCGGTGAGGAGGTCGGTGGTCTTGCCCCCCTCGTACGGCTGCATGCGATAGGTGATGAACCCGTCGTTGGCGGCCGCGTACACCACCCGTTCCGGGCCCGTGCTGTCGGCCGGGGCAACCGTGGCCTTGATGGCGCCGCGGGCGAGGGGCCGAGCCTGCGCGGGTAGTGAGGCATAATCCCCCACCACCGGGTAGTAGGCGCGCCGCATGGCCAGCTGGAACTCCTCGTCCAGCTGCTCGATCGTCTTGCCGTACACCGCGGCGATCGCCGCCTCGAAGCTCTCGTAGCGCCAGAGCTCGCGGTACAGCTCCGCCACCCGCCAGTCGCCGTAGGTCTCGGCCAGCCACCGGTGGATCCGGCCGCCGATCGGGTAGACGATGCCGCCCTGCACCCACGAGAGCTGCATGAGCGTCGGCATCCGCCCCGAGAGCACCAGGTCGCGGAGGATCATCTCGTCCCGCGCGTCCTCGCCGCCGGACCAGAGCTCCGCCAGCCCCTCGGTGAACCAGAGCGGCATGGGCACCAGCGCCGCCTGGGGCGAGCGCACGTAGCGGTCCTCGAGCAGCGACAGCTGGAAGACGTGCACCATCTCGTGCCGCAGCGTGTGCCGGAACTCGGCCATGTTGCCGCGGAACGGCAGCGTCACCCGGCGCTTGAGGAAGTCGGTGACGCCGAGCAGCCCCTCCGGGGGCGTGAAGGGGAGGATGTTGGTCTGCTCGAAGTCGGCGTGTGAGGCATACACGATGAGCGGGATCCGTCGCGTCACCGTGTGGCCGAACTTGAGCGCCAGCACGTCGTAGCTCTCCTCCGCGTACGCCAGCGCCACCGGCGCCAGCTCCGCCTCCGCCGGGTAGTAGTACAGGTCCACCCGCGGCCCCTTGAGCACCTGCCAGTCGAGCCGCCGGTACTGGATCTTGTTCTGGTTCAGGTAGTAGAACTGCGCCGCCAGCCCCGCGGGCGCGGCCACGACGAGCGCGGCGAGGAGGGCCAGGGGGAAGGGGCGGCGCAGGCGCATCAGCGGCGGATGCTCCGGATGAGGTCGCCCTGCGTGAGGCGCTGCAGGGTCAGCGCGCCGTCGGTCAGCGCGCCGAAGATGGTGTAGGTCCCGTCGAGGTGCGGCTGCGCGGACAGGGTCACGAACCACTGGCTCCCACCGGTGTCGGGCCCCGAGAGCGCCATGCCCACCGTGTTGGCGCCGTAGCGGCGCTCGTTGATCTCGTCGCGGATGCTGGTGGCGGGGCCGCCCCAGCCATCCCCCCGCGGGTCACCGGCCTGCACCACGAAGCCGGGGACCACGCGGTGGAAGCGGAGGCCGTCGAAGTAGCGCCGGTCCACCAGGGTCAGGAAGTTGGCCACGGTGAGCGGCGCATCGGGGCCGTACAGCGTGAGCTCGATGCTGCCGAGCGCCTCCATGGTGATCCGCACCTTGGGATAGCGCTGCTCCTCGGTGCCGAGCACCAGGGTCCGCACGATGTTGCGGTACTCATCGAGCGTCCGCCCGGTGCGGATGGGCCAGGCGGCCCCCCACTGCTGGGCCAGCGCCGGCCAGTTGAGCTCGGCCCAGCGACGGACCACGGCATCGGCCGGCACGGGGAGCGACGCTACGGCGTCGCGCTCCAGGCCCTCGGCCTGGCCGGGGTTGGCGCCGAGGATGCTGGTGATGCCGCCGAGCGCGGCGGTGGCGGCATCGGGGAACGAGTCGCGCGCCGCCGCCCGGAAGGCGGCCACGAGGCGCGGGATGTCGGAGGGGTTGCCGACCGAGGCCAGGCCGGTGGCCGCGGTGGCGCGCACCGCCGGGTCCCGGTCGGTGAGGTGCCCGGCCGAGATCCGCGCGAACTCGGGATTCGGGGGACCGGAGCCGTCACCCCCGAAGGCCTCGAGGGCGACGGCCACCACCCGGGGGTCGGGATCCGCGAGGAAGCGGGCCAGCTCCCCCCGGCGCACGCGGGCCCACCCGCGCGCGGCCACGGCCCGCTCGCGCCAGTCGCGACTCGCGCCCCACGGCGCCTCGGCTGCGACGAAGCGCGCGGTGTCCGCCTTCGCGAGCGCGAGCAGCGCCTCGGCGCGGCGCGCCCAGGTGCCCTTCCCCTCCGCCAAGACGCGCGCCAGCACCTCCGCCGCCGCCGGCCCGCCCACCTCGCCGAGCGACTGGGCGGCCTGCACCTGCACGTTGAGGTTCTGGTCGTCCAGCAGCGCGAGCATGCGGCTGACGGAGCCGGGATTGCGGTAGGTGGCCACCGAGCGGAGTGCTGCGATCTTGACGAGCGGATCGTTGTCGCTGAGCGCGCGCCCGAGCACGCCCACCACCTGGTCCGCGCCCAGGCTGGTGGAGTCCACGTAGCCCTTGGTGAGCGTCCGGACCGCGGCGAGCCGGATCGGCGCCACCTTGTCGCCCACCACCTGCAGGAACGTGGGCGCGGCGGCGCGCACCCGCAGGCGACCCAGGGAATACGCCGCCGCCGCACGCACCGACTCGCGCTCGTCACTCATGAGGCCGAGCAGCGCATCCGAGGGCGCCAGCCGGCCCAGCCGCCAGGCTTCGAGGGCGGCGCGCTCCAGCGCCTCGACCGGCACCGTGCGCCCGGTGCTCCCGAGGAGGATGCTGCGCAGGAAGCCGGCCGATTGGGGGCCGCCGATGCGGGCCACGGCGGTCATGAGCTCGCGCGCACCGCTGGTGCTGAGCACGGGCCGGTCGCGGAAGTGGGCCGTGAGGATCGGCAGTCCCGCCGTGTCGCCGATCAGGCCCACGGCAAAGAGGCCGGAGGCCTCGGTGAGCGTGTCGCCCTCGGTGAGGGCGGTCTTGAGGAGCGGCAGGCCGCGCGGATCGCGCAGCCGGCCGATGGAGCGGTAGACGGCGCGGCGGACCGCGGTGTCGCGCTCGAGGAGGGCCCGGCGGAGCAGCGGCTCATCGAACTTCCGCGCATCTTCCGCGGCGATCACCTCGGCCAGCACGTCGGGGCCGGTGCCGGCGGCCTGCGCCAGGAGCGGGAGCGGCGCGGCGAGGGCCAGCAGCAGGTGGAGGCGCGTCATGCGCCCGCCTTGCCGCCCAGGGCGGCGAGGACGTCGGCGGGGAGGCGCGTCAGGCGATGGCTGGCGTCGAGGCTGATCAGGGTGGTCTCCGCGTCGGCAATGGGGGTCCCGTCCTCCGCCCGCTCCAGCGCATACCGGAACACGACGCGGCGACTGCCCACGTCCTTCACTCGGCAGCGGATCCGGATCACGTCGTCGTAGCGGGCACCGTTGCGGTAGCGGACCTGGAGGTCCGTCACCACCAGACGGATGCCGCGTTCCTCGAGTTCCTTGTAGCTGAACCCATGGACGCGCAGGTGCTCGGTGCGGGCGATGTCGAGCCAGACCACGTGGCGGGCGTGGTAGACCACGCCCATCTGGTCGGTTTCGGAGTAGTTGACCCGGTGGGTGGTGACGGATTCGGCGACAGGGGGGTGCACAGGTCCGGGGTCCTAGAGGGGCGAAGGGGGGCGGTGGACTGGGATGGCTCGGTGCTATGAAGGAAGGTGGGCGCCCCGGGAGAGTGAGGCAAGGCGGGGCCGGGCGCCGACTTACGGCCCACTCGGCCCCGCGATATCTTGCCCCCGTGCACTGCCAGCGCCTCGTCCTCGTCGGCGACGCCCACCTGGGCCGCGAGCCCGACGCCACCGAACAGGCCTTCCTCGCCTTCCTGGAGACCGTCCCCACCCTGGGCGACGGCCTCCTCCTCACCGGCGACCTCTTCGAGTTCTGGTTTGCCTGGGGCCGGGTCATCCCACGCAGAAACATCCGCGTCGTGGCCGCCATCGCCCAGCTGGCGCGGCGGCTGCCCGTGGCCCTCATCGGCGGCAACCACGACCGCTGGGGCGGCACCTTCTGGCAGGAAGAACTTGGCGTCCACTACTCCCCCGGCGAGCTCCGCTTCACCGTGGCCGGCCGCCCCGCCCTGGCCGTCCATGGCGACGGGATCACCGAGACGCACTGGTCGGCCACGCTGCTCGGCCGGGTGCTCAAGGGCCGCGGCACCGTCACCGCCTACCGCGCCATCCACCCCGACCTCGGCGTCTGGCTGGTGGACCACCTGAGCGGCGTCCTCGGCGACCGGCCGCGCGCGCCCGAGGAAGTGGAGGCCTCGAGCCGCCGCCAGGCCGAGTGGGCGGCGGCGCGCCTCGCCGCGGAGCCGGAGCTGGCGCTCCTGGCCATGGGCCACACCCACCGCGCCGCGAGCACCGAGGCCCGGCCGGGGCAGCGCTACGTCAATCCCGGCGCCTGGTTCGATGGCTACCGCTACGCGGTGCTCGACGCGAGCGGCGTCACCCTTGCCCAGTTCACCCCGCCCCGATGACGCGCCCCGAGACCGACCTCTTTGCCACCGCCGAGACCGAGATCCGGGGCGGCGACTTCCCGAAGGCCATTGGCCGCCTGCGCGGTGCCCTGCCCTCGCTCCCGGCCGACCAGGCGCGCCGAGCGCACCGGCTGATCGGGCTGGCGTACTACTTCCAGCGGAAGTACGCGGAGGCGCTGCCGCCTTTCCGGGAGGCGGCGGCGGGGACCGAGGTCCCGGAGGACCTCTTCAACGTGGCGATGACCCAGCTCAAGCTGGGCCAGCCCGACGAGGCGGAGGCCACCTGGCACGCCTTCTTTGACCTGAGCTACAAGCACCAGCAGGCGCCGGAGACCACGACGTTCTTCGAGAAGAAGGCGCTCTTTGCGGGGGAACTGCTGGAGGCGGGGCGGCCGGCGCCGCTGGCCATCGACCTGCTGGAGCGGCAGCTGCTGCCGTTCTTCACCAACTATCACGTCACCGACCCGAGCTTCTGGGCCATGCGGGGGGTGCCGGCGCTGGAGATCGTACTCAAGCTGCTCCGGCGGGCGTACAAGGACTCCGGGCGCAGTGAAGCCGACTGGGCCGAGCTCTGCCACCGCGTGGCAGACGAAGTGGACAGCGAGGGCGGCGACCTCTGCCGGGCCTACGCCAGCTACGACTGACGCGCCGACGGCCGCCCGCCTGAGTGGCACCGCTCCAATCGGCCGACCCTTCTCCTCCCACCACACGGACGCTCCCCCCCGGGTTACTCCTCACGCGCCGGCCGCCCCGGGTGCAGCTTCGCGTCGCTGCGCCCCTTCACGTAGGCGTAGATGGTGTCGATCTCGGCGGGCGTCATCCCGAGGCTGCACCAGGCCGGCATCCCCTTCTCTACCCGCCCGCCGCAGACCGTTGCCTGGAAGGCCTGTTCATCCGGGATGGGACCGTTGGGCTTGAGGGACACGATCAGGTGCGGCGCGATGGTGGTGCCCTGCACGTCCTCGCCGTGGCAGCGGGCGCAGTTCAGGTTGTAGTACTTCCACCCCTGGTAGGTCTTGCCATCCACAGTATCGAGCGGCGCCTTGTGATAGGCATCGCGGAGCGGCGCATCGGCGGTGGCCGTGCTGCCGCTCGGGGCGGCGGCGGAGTCCGGCCGTGGGATGGCGCCGGCCGCGAGGCCGCTGTCGGCCGGGCGCGCGGTCTCCTCGGCCGGCTGCTCCGCACGCTGTCGGCCTTCCTCGGCGGCGGGGAAGCTGTCTGCCTGACGGGGTTGGCTCGGGGCAGGCTCGGCGGAGACTGGCGGCTTCACGCGCGGTCGCTCCGCGCGCTGGGGGGTGGTGTCGGCACGGGCCGTACCCCGTTGAGGCGCGCTGTCGGCCGGGGGTGCGGTGGAAGTCGCGGAGTCGGGTGTCAGGGTGTCCGGCGGCGACAGGGCGCTGTCGCGGCCCCGGGTGTCGGGTGCGCCCCGGTCACATGCGGTGAGGTTGAGCCACAGCAGGACGGTGACGGAAAGCAGGCGTCGCATCGCAGGTCCCTCCCCTCGGGTCAGGAGGGCGGACGTGCGCGCGTGGATGCCGCGACACATGATGGGGGAGACGGGTGGCGCAACCGTGCGCCGGGGCCCCACGGGTGGGGGTTGAGTTGCGCCGCGGGGGGAGTGCCCGCCTCCCCGTTGGTTACGGGCCTGCGCTACTGGCCCAGTTGCCGCTTGTAGTCCGCCTCGTCGAAGCTGCCCCGACTGTCCGTGATCAGGCCGTCCTTCCCAAAATGCCAGCGCTCCTGCCCGCTGATGCGGACCGGCCGGCCGGTGCCGCCGGGACCGGTGTTCGTCCCGGTGAGGGTCCACTTGTAGACCACCCGGTCGGCCTCGAGACTCACCTGGTCCATCACCAGGTCGAGGTCGGGGAAGGCCATCATGAAGCTGCTCGCGGTGGTGGCGATGGCCTTCCGCCCCTTGGCCGGCGCGCCGTCATTGATGGTGAGGGTGCCACTGTCCGCGTAGAACGCGGCCACCGCCTCCGGGTCCCGGCTGTTCCAGGCCGAGGTGTAGCGGGTGGCCACGTCACGCAACTGCTCCGGGCTCATGCGCATGCTGCCGGGGGAGCAGGCCACCAGCGCAAGCAGCAGCGGCGCCACCACGGCACGGTGGGCGGTGAGAGCCTTCATGGGATGCCTCACGGGGAGGTGGGGGCCGCGACGGCGGACCGGAGAAGATTGCGGCCCGCCGAGCCGCGGGGCAAGCGCGGGGCGGGCTACTGCGCCACCTCGAATTCCTGCCGCTCGCCCAGGTCGGCATGATAGTGGCCCTCGCTGTCCTCCAGCAGGCACACCATCACGTAGCGACCCGCCGCCCACGGCACGATCACCCAGATTTCGTGGCCCGGAGCCAGCGCCGCCGTCCCCGCCACGCTGTACGCGGGGGGCGTGCCCGTCTCACCGGCGGCACGCCAGGCCATGAAGTCGGCGTAGGTCTTTCCCGGCTCCAGGCGCAGGATGGCCAGCTCGTGCTCGGCCGGGCCCGCGTTGGTCACGTGGAGCACCTGCCGGCCGCGCGCCGGCGTGAGCGCGGGGATTACCCCGTCCGCCAGGCGTACTTCGGCGCCGCCGGCATGGAACGCATCCGGCGGAACTTCACCCGTCACCGTGAAGGTGGCGCCCATCCCCTGCATGACATGATCGCTGTGCCAGCAGATGACGGCATAGCGCCCCGCGCGCAGTTCCACCAGGACCTCGGCCGAATCCCCCGGCGCCAGGAAGCCCACGCCGCCCACGTCCTCCGCGAAGCTCGGGTACTCGTCCCCGGCCCGCGCGGCGGCGATGTAGTCCTCGAGCGTGCGGGTGGTGTCGGTGAAGCGGAGCAGCGACGCCTCGTGCCAGACGGGGTCGTGGTTCACCAGCCGGATCCGCACCGGCCCCGCCGGCACCTCGGCTGGCGGCTTGAACCGCAGTTCCATGGCCTCGAGTCGCAGCACCTTGGGCGGCGGCGGGCCGCCGCACCCGCCAAGGGCAAGGAGGCCGGCGAGGGCCCCGACCGTGAGCGCCGGACGACGGCGCAGCGAGGCGACGAATCGTCGCGGGGATGCGAGGAGTGCGTGGGGCATCAGTGTCGGGTGGAGTCGGCGCAGAACTCGGAGCCCTTGAAGGTGATCGCTCCGGCGCAGCCCGCGCGGGCGGCGCGGACGCGGGTGCGGTATTCCATCAGCACGTGGACCTTCTGCCCGCGGGTGCGGCCAATGGAGTAGCGCTGCCCGAGCACGGTCAGCTCGGCCGCGCGGGCGAGCACGGTGTCCACCTTCCCGACGGTGTGAACCGTACCCGGCAGCACGCGCCCTAAGGTATCCACGATGAACTCGAGGATCACTTCGGCCGGCGCACCGCCGTACGACCGCGGGGAGTAGCGGACCGGCGTGGCGAGGAGAATCGGCGGGCGGTCGATCTCGCGAAACAGAAAGAGCTCCCCCACGGGGCGTTTGTCGTCCGGCCGGGCCCAGGCGATGGCCGGAGCAAGCCACTCGCGGCGCGGGCGAAAGAACGTACCGTGGCCGAGGCCGAGCCGCAGGGCGGTTTCCCCACGCTCCGAACCAGGAACCATGCGCTCGAAGAGCGGCGCGCACGACACCCCGAGGGTGTCGCTCTCCTCGTACAGCGAGAGCATGCGCCCCGCCAGCCGGACGTCCGGCCGGTCGAAGATCCAGCTCCCGCACCCCGCCATGAACACGAAGTTGAGCCGCGGATTGGCCAGCCGCGACGACGCCAGCAGCGCGATGGCCGCCCCGCGCGAGAAGCCCATCACGGTGATGCGCTCCGGTGCCACGCCATCCTTGAGCATGCTGTCCACCTGCCCCACCACCCGGTCCACGAACACCTGCAGGCCGACCCCGGGCGGCCGCTGCTCGCTCAGCACGGCGAAGCCGGCGGAGCGCAGGCTGTCGAGGATGGCATCGTATTCGTAGGTGCCGTACTCGGGCGAGGTGGGGCGCCGGCCTCCTTCCTCGACGATGCGGCCGTGGAGGTAGAAGACGTACCGCGTGCTGTCCTGCCCCGACGCACGCCCCGTCCCGCCGAGCAGGGCGAGGCCGAGGAGCAGCCAGGCGCGCGCGCGGATCCTGGCGCCCGCAGGGCCGGGCT
>JBGAOL010000447.1:0-2648 GCA_044221825.1 Gemmatimonadales bacterium | reverse complement strand
GGCCTTTGCCAGGGCGATCGACGGGCGGACGGCGCTCGTGGCCACGAGCCATGTCTTCTTCACCAGCGGCCACATCCAGGATGTCCGCGCCATCGCGGACCTGGCGCACGCGCAGGGCGCGCTCTGCCTGGTCGACGGCTACCAGGGTGCCGGACAGGTGCCGGTGGACGTGAGCGCCATGGACGTGGACTTCTACTGCGCGGGCGGCCTCAAGTGGCTGCTCGGCGGCTCGGGGATCGCGTTCCTCTACGTGCGGCCGTCACTCATCGGGCAGCTCGAGCCGCGGGTGGCGGGGTGGTTTGGGCACGCGGCGCCGTTCCGGTTTGACCCGAGGGTACTGGAGCGCGCGGTCGACGCGCATCGCTTTGACCTCGGCACGCCGGCGGTGGCCGCGGTGTACGCGCAGCTGGCAGGGCTCGAGGTGCTCGAGGAGGCGGGGCTCGAGTGGGTGCAGGCACGTACGCGGGCGCTCACCGACGACCTCATCGCCGACGCCTCGGCGCGTGGCCTCCGGCCGAAGGTGTCGCCCGAGCCGGCGCGGCGGAGCGCCATCGTGATGCTGCCACGCGAACAACCGCACGCCGACGTGGCCCGGCTGGCTGAGGCGGGCTTCATCGTGGATGCCCGCCCGGGACATGTGCGGGTGTCCCCCTACTTCTACAACCGGGCCGACGAGCACCGGTCCTTCCTGGAGCACCTCTCGCGTGGCTGACAAGGAAATGCGGCACAGCGCCCGGACCCGCGGGCCGACAGCGGACGAGGAGCTGCTCGAGAGCGTTGCGGCGAGCCCGCATGAACGCCCGGATGCGCTCCGGAAGACCGACCCCTGGCGCGTGCTCCGGATCATGGGGGAGTTCGTCGAGGGCTTCGAGAAGCTGGGCGACGTCCAGGACGCGGTGGCGATCTTCGGCTCCGCGCGGACGCAGCCGGACGATCCCTACTATGCGCAGGCCGTGGAGACGGCGCGGCTGCTGTCGGCGGCGGGCTTCCCGATCATCACGGGCGGCGGGCCGGGCATCATGGAAGCGGCCAACCGGGGTGCGGTGGAGGGGGGCGGCCTGTCGATCGGCGCCAACATCGAGCTGCCGCACGAGCAGGGCACCAACCCCTTCGTGCGCCGGAGCATGTTCTTCCGGTTCTTCTTTGTCCGGAAGACCATGTTCGTGAAGTACTCGATGGGCTTCGTGGTGTTCCCGGGCGGGTTCGGGACGCTGGACGAGCTGTTCGAGGCGCTGACGCTCATCCAGACCGGGAAGGTGAGCCACTTCCCGGTGGTGCTCTTCGGGCGGGAGTACTGGAACGGCCTCACCGAGTGGATCCGGGGCACGCTCTGCGCCCAGGGGAACATCTCGCCGCCCGACCTCGAGCTCTTCTCCGTGACCGACGACCCCGCCGAGGTGCTGGCGATCATCCAGCGCGCGAAGGGGAACGGCCGCAGCAACAATGGCGAGGGCGTGGACCGCTGAGGCCGCGCCTTCCTCACCATCCTGAGCCGGACTGCACCACATGACGAAGCCGAGCGCCAGTTTCCTCCGCGGCAAGCGGATCAATCCCCAGCCGATCAGCGGCAAGGAGTCGGTGGCCGAGCTGATCGACAACGCCTTCCTGGCGTACAACGCGGGGCGGCTGCGCGAGGGGTGCACCACATGACGAAGCCGAGCGCCAGTTTCCTCCGCGGCAAGCGGATCAATCCCCAGCCGATCAGCGGCAAGGAGTCGGTGGCCGAGCTGATCGACAACGCCTTCCTGGCGTACAACGCGGGGCGGCTGCGCGAGGGGTGCCGCCTCTTCACCGAGCGGATGCTGGCCGACGACACCACGGTGGCCATGAGCCTGACGGGCGCCATGACGCCGGCGGGCCTCGGCATGTCGACGCTGATCCCGCTCATGGAGGCGGGGTTCGTGGACTGGATCATCTCCACGGGCGCCAACCTGTACCATGACGCGCACTTCGCGCTGGGGCTGTCGCTGCACCAGGGGACCCACACCGCGGACGACGTGGAGCTGCGGGAGCAGGGCGTGGTGCGCATCTACGACATCTTCTTCGACTATTCGGTGCTCCTCTCCACCGACGCCTTCGTGCGGGAGGTGTCGGCGCGGCCCGAGTTCCAGCGGGCGATGAGCACGGCGGAGTACCACTGGCTGCTGGGCGGGTACCTGCGGGAGCGGGAGCGCGCGCTGGGGCTGAGCAAGCGCTCCTTCCTCTCGATGGCGCACGAGCTGGACGTGCCGATCTACACCTCGTCGCCCGGGGACAGCTCCATCGGGATGAACGTGGCGGAGCAGGCGCTGGCGGGAAGCCAGCTCCGGTTCGACGTGAGCGCGGACGTGAACGAGACGGCGGCGATCGTGCTCGAGGCCAAGCGGACGGGGGGGAAGAGCGGCGCGCTCATCGTGGGCGGCGGCAGCCCGAAGAACTTCCTGCTCCAGACCGAGCCGCAGATCCAGGAGGTGCTCGGCATCGACGAGCGGGGCCACGACTACTTCCTGCAGATGACCGACGCGCGCCCCGACACGGGCGGCCTGTCCGGCGCCACGCCCAATGAGGCGGTGAGCTGGGGCAAGATCGACCCGGACATGCTGCCGGGCACGGTGGTGGTCTACACCGACAACTCGGTGTCGCTGCCGCTGCTGACGGCGTACGCGCTG
>JBGAOL010000019.1:0-21722 GCA_044221825.1 Gemmatimonadales bacterium | reverse complement strand
AGGGGGCCTAGATTGGGGCCGTGATCCGCTTCGCGCACGTCTCCAAGGACTATCCCAAGGGCGCGGCCCTCAAGAACGTCTCCCTTCACGTCGCGAAGGGCGAGTTCGTGTTCCTCACCGGCCATAGCGGCGCCGGGAAATCCACCATCCTCAAGATGATGTACGGTGAGCTCCGGCCCTCGGCCGGGGACGTCCGCGTGTCCGGGTACAGCATCGGGGACCTCTCGGCCGCCGAGGTGCCGAAGCTCCGGCGGCGGCTCGGGGTGGTGTTTCAGGACTTCCGGCTGCTCGAGGACCGGACGGCGGAGGAGAATGTGGCCTTCGCGCTGGAGGTGACGGGCGCTCGGCGGGACGGGATCCCGGCGCGGGTGATGCGCGTGCTCACCCAGGTGGGCCTGGCCGCCAAGGCGCACGCCTACCCGCAGGAGCTCTCCGGCGGCGAGCAGCAGCGGGTGGCCATTGCCCGGGCGCTGGTCAACGACCCGGCCATCCTCATTGCCGACGAGCCCACCGGCAACCTCGACGAGCGCGCCACCCGCGGCGTCTTCCAGCTGATCCGCGAGATCAACGCCGCCGGCACCTGTGTCGTCATGGCCACGCACGACCTGGACCTCGTCAAGCAGACCACCTACCGCACCATCGAGCTCCGCGAGGGGCAGATCGTCTACGACAGCGGCGCGGAGGCGGGCGCCGCCGCGGCGGAGGACGACCTGTGAGGCTCCTCCTCCGCGAGGCCTTCGCCGCCTTCCGCCGCGCCCCCCTGCTCTCGGCGCTCTCCATCACCACCATCGGCTTCTCGCTCTACGCGGTGGGGCTCTTTGCGCTGGTGGCGGTGAACATGAAGGAGGCGCTGCGGCTGGTGGAGCAGCGCGTGGAGGTCGTCGCCTACCTGCTGCACGGGACGCCGCCCGAGTCCATCGCGCTGGCGTCGCAGGACATCGCGGCCTTCCCCGAGGTGGAGCGCGTCACCTTCGTGAGCGAGGATGAGGCGCTCAAGCGGGCCCGGGCCGAACTGGTGGAGTTCCGCGACGCGTACCGGGACCTGGCGGTGAACCCGCTCCCCGCCTCGCTCGAGATCTCGCTCAAGGAAGGCTACCGCGACGCCGACCACACCGCGGCGGTGGCGGCGCGGCTCAAGGGCTACGGCTTCATCGACGACGTGCGCTACGGGCGGGAGTGGATCGAGAAGCTGGACCGGCTGCGGAACATCGCGGGGCTCGTGGGGCTCATGATCGGGCTGGCGTTCGCGGCGGTGGCGGTGGTGATCATCGGCGTCACCATCCGGCTCACCGTGCTGCAGCGCGCGCGCGAGATCCAGGTGATGCGCCTGGTGGGCGCCACGCACGGCTTCATCCGCGGCCCCTTCCTCCTCGAGGGCGCCATCAAGGGGCTCCTGGGCGGGCTGGTGGCCATCGCGCTGTCGTACGGCACCTACACCCTGCTGCGCGGCCAGATCCAGCTGGCCACCAGCGACATCGTCTTCCTGCGCTCCTCCCAGGTGGCGCTCGGCGTCTGCTTCGGGGTGGCCATCGGCTTCCTGGGCAGCCTCATGAGCGTGGAGCGGCACCTCCGGAATGTCTGACACGGCGGCTCGGCGGCCCGCGGGCCGGGCCGTGCGGTGGGCGCTCGTGGTGCTGGCGGGACTCGCCCTGGCCACCCCGGCCCTGCACGCGCAGTCCAACCTGGAGGAATCGCGCCGGCGGCTGGAGGAGATCCGGCGCGAGCGGCAGCGGCTCGAGGAGGAGCGCCAGCGGCTGCAGGGCCAGGTGCACGACCTCAACGAGGAACTCGACAACCTCGAGCGCCAGCGCCGCAGCACCAACGCCATCGTCAACGAGCTCGACACCCAGATCGGCGGGCTCAACTCCAACCTGGACCGCGCCAGCAGCGACCTCGCGCTGTCCCAGGACAACCTGTCCGAGAAGCGCGCCGTGACCGCGCGCCGGCTGGTGGAGATCTACAAGCGCGGCCAGCTCTACACCTTCGAGGTGCTGGTGGCCGCGCAGTCCTTCGGCGACCTCCTCTCCCGCTACAAGTACCTCTACCTCCAAAGCCGCCAGGACCAGGCCCTCGTGGCCGACATCGAGAAGCTCACCCGCCAGGTGGAACGCCGCCGCCGGGAGATCCTCGACGTGCGCGGCCAGCTCGACAGCCGCCGCACCGAGCGCGAGGCGGAGCTGCAGCGCTACGGGCAGCTGGTGCAGGAGGGGAACCAGCGCCTCCGCGAGACCCGCCGCTCCGCCCGCACCACCGAGCAGCGGCTCAGCGACCTGGACCGCGACGAATCCCGCCTCAACACCCTGCTGGCCGACCTCGAGGCGCGGGCCCGCGCGCGCGCGGCCCCGCGCGCCACGCCAGGCGCCGCCCCCGCCGCCGGCACCCTCACCACCGCCGACATCGGCAAGCTCGACTGGCCGGTGGAGGGCCCGATCCTCAAGCGCTACGGGCCCGAGCGCCTCGAGTCGGGCGCCACCATCCGGCACAACGGGATGTACATCGGTGCCACGGTGGGGACCGCGGTGAAGGCGGTGGAGGCCGGCACGGTGGAGCTGGTGCAGACGCTCGGTACCTACGGCCTGGCGGTGATCGTGGCGCACGGCAACGGCTACCGCTCACTCTACATGCGGCTCAACGAGGCGAGCGTCACGGTGGGCCAGGCCATCACGCGCGGGCAGGTGATCGGCACCGTCGGCGGCGAGAACACCGACGAGGGGCCGCACCTCTACTTCGAGATTCGCGGGGAGAACGGGATCGCGCTGGACCCGGCGGACTGGCTGAAGCGGCGGCGGTAAGCGCGGCCTCCGGGCCGCGCCTATGCGGCGACGGTCTCGGCGGTGCCGATGCGCCCGTCGGTCTGGGCCTTGCCGCGGAGGAGCGCGGCCTCGACGAGGGCAAAGAGGTCCGGCGTGTCGTTGGCCGCCGGGTGCGGGAAGGTGACGATGCCGGCCGAGAGGGTGGGCCGGTCCTCGGGAGCGAAGTCGGGGAAGTCGTGCGCCTCGACGCGAGCGCGGACCCTCCCAATGGAAGCCCGCGCGCCGACGATGTCGGTCTCGGGGAGCACCAGGGCAAACTCGTCCCCGCCGTAGCGGCCCACGAAGTCGGGGGCCCGGATTTCCCGCTGCAGGATCCCGCCGAGCTCGGCCATCACCCGATCCCCCACGACGGTGCCGAAGCGCTCGTTGTAGGCGCGCAGCTTGTCCACGTCGAGGAGCACCACGCTGAAGGTGAGCGCGTAGCGCCGCGCCCGCTGGAACTCCTCCTGGATGCGGCGGTCGAGCGCGTCGAGGTTGGCCACCCCGGTGAGCATGTCGGTCGCCAGCGCGCTGGCCTGCCGCCGCGCGATCCCGGCGCGGCGCTCCTCGTTCTCGAGCAGCCGGGCGCTGGCCTTGAGGAGCCGCTCGGCGAAGTGGAGCTGGTCCGGGGTGAGCGCGGGGTCGTCGCGACGGGTGCGGAGCAGGAAGACGCCGGCGGGGCGCCCGTGCAGGTTCACCGGGATCACCGCCACGCTGCGGACGTCGGCAGAGACGCCGAGGTCCTGCCAGAGGGGGCGGATCTCCTCGAAGAACGGGTGCAGCTCGAGCTCGGGGATGAACACCGTGCGCTCGGTGCGAAGCGCCTCGCGGATCTCGGGGTAGCGGTAGAGGTCCACGCGCAGGTCGCGCGCCTCGGGCCGCTCCGCCACGGCCACCACGCGGCCGTAGCGCTCCCACGGCGAGGCCAGGAGGAAGGAGCAGCGCGGCAGCTCGAGCGCCAGTCCCACCCGCCGCACCAGCGTCTCCACGATGCTGTCGGAGCGGATGGAGGCGGAGAGTTCCTCGAGGATGTCGAACATCAGCTCCTGCCGCCACAGCGAGGCGCGCTCCTGCCCGGGCGCGGGCTGGGTCCGGAGCCGGGCGCCGAGGCGGGCCACCAGTTCACTCAGGTGGATGGGAGCGGCGAGCGCGTCGTCCGCACCGAGGAGCAGGGCGCGGGTGACGCCCTCGGGATCGGGATCGGCGAGCAGCACCACGCGCGGGATGGCGCGCCAGGCCTCGCCGGAGAGGGTGGTGAGGGCGGCCTCGAGGCGCTTGTCGGCCCGGCGGGAGGTGAGGAGCAGCAGGTCGGGGATGGCCGCCGGCGGCGGGTCCTGCTCGGCGTCGTCCCGCTCCACCACCGAATAGCCGCCCCGCGCCAGGGCGCGCTCAAGCCCCTCCGGGCGCGAGAGCGCGTCCCCGAGGAGCAGGATCCGGCGGAGCGGGTGCGGGTCAGTCACAATGTCTGAAATCGGCTCGAAGCAGCGATGCGGCCGGGAACGTACCCGGACCACCACCAGAGTCAAGGAAAGTGCGTCGTATGGCCCAGCCCAATCCCGACCCGGCCCTGCTGCTCGGGGCCCACGTCTCCACCCAGGGCGGCGTCACCACCGCCCCGGAGCGCGCCCGGGCCATCGGGGCCACGGCGCTGCAGCTGTTCACCAAGACGCCGAACCAATGGCGGGAGCCCGTGCTCGACGAGGCCACCGGCAGGGCCTTCCGGGACGAGATGGCGCGGGCCGCAATCCGGGTGGCGGTGTCGCACGATTCGTACCTCATCAACCTGGCCTCCCCCGATCCCGAGCTAAGTGCGCGCTCCGTCGCGTCTTTCATCGCCGAACTGAGAAGGTGCGAGACCCTGGGACTCCCCTATGTGGTGTCGCATCCAGGCAACTATATCGATGACCGGGCGCAGGGGCTGGTGCGCAACGCCGCCAACTACGCCCGCTGCCTCGAGGAGGTGCCGGGCCAGGTGATGGTCCTGCTGGAGACGACGGCCGGCACCGGGACCGCGCTCGGCGCCACCTTCGAGGAACTCGCCGAGTTGCGGGCGCGGATGCCGAAAGCCATCCAGCGCCGGGTGGGCGTCTGCGCGGACACCTGCCACCTCTACGCGGCGGGCTACGACCTGCTCAACGACTACGACGCCGTGTGGGACCGGTTCGATGCGATCATCGGCCTGGAGCACCTGCGCTGCCTGCACCTCAACGACTCCAAGACGCCCTTCAATTCTCACCGGGACCGTCACGAACTCATCGCGGAGGGCAGCCTCGGCGCCAAGCCCTTCAAGCGCATCATGACGGACCCGCGCCTGGCCCATACCATCAAGATCATCGAGACCCCGAAGGGCGACGACATGGTCACCCTCGACACCAAGATGCTCAAGCGACTCCGCACGTACGCGCGTTCCAGCGCGAAGCGGCATTGACCGGCCCCGCCGCGCGGGTATCCTTTCCGGGCATGTCCCGCCGCCACCTGCTCCCGATCCTCGCCGCCTTCGCCGTCACCGCCGCCTGCGGCGGCGACTCGAGCGGCCCGCCGAGTCCGGAGCCGTACGACTTCGAGCTGATCCAGGCCTACGACAGCGCGGGCTTCCGCGTGGACACCCTGCCCTTCCACTGGCCGGCGGGGATGGTGCCGCTCAAGATCTGGGCGGAGAACAGCGCTGGCCTTCCCACGTACGTGAGCGATGCCGTCGCCCTGTGGCGGGACGGCTTCCGCCACGGCGAGTGGAACGCCGTGCTCACCACCGATTCCACCGTCGCGGACATCATCGTCCGGCACTTGCCCATCGCCGCGCCGATGGGGCGGCCGGCCATCCGGCTCGCGGCGCAGGGGCTGTTCTGCGAGGGCGTCACGCTGATCGACACCGCGGGCACCCGCTTCGAGCTCCGGGTACCGGTGCAGGTGCGGGTGTACGACCTCCCCGCCGCCCCCGATCCCGCCGCCTGCCTGGCGCAGGTCACGGCCCACGAGCTGGGCCACGCGCTCGGGATCCTGCAGCACTCGCCCTTCAGCGAGGACCTGATGTACGACGTCCCCACCGCCACGGCCCCGAGCGACCGCGACCTGGCCACGGCCCGCCACGCCTACCAGGTCACGCCGCTGCTGGTGCCCGTCCGCCCCTGAGGCCGCCGCGCGGGCTGCATGGATTCTCACGGTTCGCGCATATCTACTCCAATTCTTCATCTCCGGTTGCCCCGGGCGGGGCCGCTATCGACATTTCCCCCTCCTGACGGCCCCCTTCACGGTGAAGGCGGGCCGCGCGCCACCTTCTTGGGAGCCCGCCCCGGATGACGGCCACCGCAGCGCCCACGCCCCCCGCCCTGAATTGCCCCACCTGGGTCACCAATGAGCCGCTCAAGCGGTGGGTGACCGAGATCGCGGCGCTCACCCAGCCCGACGCCATCCACTGGTGCGACGGCTCGGAGGCGGAGAACGAGACCCTGCTGGCCCAGATGGTGGCGTCGGGCACGCTCAAGCGGCTCAATCCCGCGAAGCGCCCCAACAGCTACCTGGCCCTCTCCGACCCGGGCGACGTGGCGCGCGTCGAGGACCGGACCTTCATCTGCTCGCAGCGCCGCCAGGACGCCGGCCCCACCAACAACTGGGTGGACCCCAAGGAGATGCGCGGCACCCTGCGCCGCCTCTTCACCGGCAGCATGCGCGGGCGCACCATGTACGTGGTGCCCTTCAGCATGGGGCCGCTCGGCTCGCCGCTGGCGCACATCGGCGTGGAGCTGACCGACTCGCCGTACGTGGTGGTGAACATGCGGATCATGACCCGCATGGGCCGCGGCGCCCTCGAGGCGCTGGGCCAGGGCGAGTTCGTGCCCTGCGTGCACTCGGTGGGCCGCCCCCTCGCCCCGGGCGAGAAGGACGTGGCGTGGCCGTGCAACTCCGAGGAGAAGTACATCGTGCACTTCCCGGAGGAGCGGAGCATCTGGTCGTACGGCTCCGGCTACGGCGGCAACGCGCTCCTCGGCAAGAAGTGCTTTGCGCTCCGCATCGCCTCGGTGATGGCGCGCGACGAGGGGTGGATGGCGGAGCACATGCTCATCCTCGGGCTGCAGAGCCCGGAGGGGGAGAAGCGCTACGTGGCGGCCGGCTTCCCGAGCGCCTGCGGCAAGACCAACCTGGCCATGCTGGTGCCGCCCGCCGGCTGCGACGGCTGGACGGTGACGACCATCGGGGACGACATCGCCTGGATCCGTCCCGGCCCCGACGGCCGGCTCCACGCCATCAACCCGGAGGCGGGCTTCTTCGGCGTGGCGCCGGGCACCTCGGTGGCGTCGAACCCCAACGCCATGGCCACCATCCGCGCCAACACCATCTTCACCAACGTGGCCCTGACGCCGGACGGTGACGTGTGGTGGGAGGGGATGACGGACGAGCCGCCGCAGGAGCTCACCGACTGGCAGGGCCAGCACTGGACACCGGCCAGCGGCCGGAAGGCGGCGCACCCGAACGCGCGCTTCACGGCGCCCGCCTCGCAGTGCCCGTCCATCGACCCGGCGTGGCAGGACCCGGCCGGTGTGCCGATCAGCGCCTTCCTCTTTGGCGGCCGGCGCGCGTCGCTGGTGCCGCTCGTGTACCAGGCGGTGAACTGGAACTTCGGCGTGTACCTCGCCGCCACCATCGGCAGTGAGACCACCGCCGCCGCCACCGGCGCCGTGGGCCAGGTGCGCCGCGACCCCATGTCCATGCTGCCCTTCTGCGGCTACCACATGGGCGACTACTTCAACCACTGGCTGCAGATGGGCCGGCAGATCGCCGACCCGCCGCGGATCTTCTGCGTCAACTGGTTCCGGAAGGACGCCAACGGCAAGTTCATCTGGCCGGGCTTCGGGCAGAACATGCGGGTGCTCAAGTGGATCTTCAACCGCGTCCGCGGCAAGGCCGGCGCCACCGAGAGCCCGCTCGGCTGGATGCCGCGCTACGAGGACCTGGACTGGAGCGGCATGACCGGCTTCGGCGAGGAGACCTTCCGCGACCTCATGTCCGTCCCGCGCGAGGAGTGGAAGCAGGAGGTGCTCTCGCACCAGGAGCTCTTCGAGCGGCTCTACGACCGGATCCCCAAGGAGTTCATCCTCATGCGGGAGCTCGTGCTCTCGAGCCTCTGGCGCTCGCCGGAGGAGTGGAAGCTGGCGCACGAGGAAGACTGACCCGGCCCCGCCGCCGGACGCGCCACGGGCGAGGGTTTTGACCCTCGCCCGTCGTGTTTCGGCAGGCGCCTGTCGCAGGGCCTGTGTAGTTTTCCGGCATCCGGCACCGTCCCCTCCCCCGCACCCTGGTGCCGCGCGCCGAGCCTCGAGCCACCATGTCCGACTTTGAAGTGATCCGCGACCCGCTCTGGGACAACATCCGCCTCGACGACAGCGCCCTCGCGGTGCTCGACACGCGGCCCATGCAGCGGCTCCGCTACATCCGGCAGCTCGGCCACGCCTTCCTGGTCTATCCCGGCGCCACCCACACCCGCTTCGAGCACGCCCTCGGCGCCTACCACCTGACGCGACGCGCGCTCGCGGCACTCGAGGAGCGCGGCGAGCTGGCGCGGGTGGACGTGGAGGACTGCCGCGCCGCCCGCCTCGCCGCCCTGCTGCACGACATCGGCCACTACCCGTTTTCCCATGCGCTCGAGGAAGCGGGCTTCCCCAATCACGAGGGGCTCGGCGTGGCGCGCCTGGGCCGGGAGCCGCTGGCGCCCGTGCTGGCGACGCTGGGCGGCCCGGGGCTCGCTGAGCGGATCGGCGCCTTCGTCACGGGGAAGAGCGCGAGTCCGCTCAAGGGCCTCATCTCCGGCTCGCTCGACCTCGACAAGATCGACTACCTGAGCCGCGACGCGCGGATGTGCGGCGTGCCGTACGGCGCCGTGGACGTGGACCGGCTGCTGGCCTCGCTCGCGCTGGTGGACGTGGGCGGCGGCCGCTGTGAGCTCGGGGTGCAGGAGAAGGGCATCAGCGCGCTCGAGTCACTGCTCTTTGCCAAGTACCAGATGTACCGGAACGTGTACTGGCACCACGCGGTGCGGAGCGCCACCTGCATGTTCAAGCGCGCCGTGCGCCGTGCCGTGGCCACCGGTGGCCTCTCCCGCGAGGCCGTGGCCGACGCCACCGACGACGGCCTCACGGAGAAGCTCCTCGCCACCGACCCGAGCGGCCTGGCCAAGGCCGTGCAGGCGCGCCGCCTCTACAAGCGCGCCCTCGACCTGCCGGCCAGCGAGGTCCCCGCGGAAACCACGCCCTGGCTGCGCGAACGCCCCGACCTGCTGGAGCGGGTCGAGGACCTGCTGGCCCGCGAACTCAAGCTCCCCGCTGATGGTGTGCTGCTCGATTTCCCGAGCAATCCGTCGATGCTGGCCGTGGACCTGCCGCTCCGGACGCGCATGGGCACGGTGGAGCGACTGACCGGCGAGGGCCGCGCCGGCCAGTTCGGCCTGCCCCGGGTGGCAGGCGAGCTGTACCAGAGTGCGCGCCGCTTCCGGGTCTTCACCGTGGAGCCGCTGGCCGTGCCGCCCACCGCTCTGCGCGAGCTGGTAGCGCTCACTCCCACCGAGGTCGAGGCGCGCCTGGCCGCCGGCCGCATCCTCCCCTAGCAGAAGCGGGCGGCGCCGCGCGCCGCCCGCCGACCGCCATCGTAAGCGCGGCCTATCGGCCGCGCCTACCGGCCCCTACTCGTGCCGGATCGCGTCGATGGGCGACAATCGCGACGCCCGCAGCGCCGGATAGATCCCGAACGACACCCCGACCCCGAGCGCCGCCAGCGCCACGACTCCGAGCGTGGACGCCGAGAAACCGGCATAGAGCGGCGCCTCACTCTGTGCCCGCACCAGCGCCGTGATCCCGAAGGCCGCGAGCACCCCGAGCACCAGCCCGATCCCGCTCCCCACGCCCGCGATGGCCACCGACTCGGCCAGGAACTGGGCCAGGATGTCCGCAGGCTGGGCGCCGATGGCCTTCCGCACCCCGATCTCGCGGGTCCGCTCGGTGACGCTCGCCAGCAGCACGTTCATGATCCCGATCCCGCCCACCACGAGCGAGATGCCGGTGATGGCGCCGAGGAAGAGCTTGAAGGTGGCCATCCCCTGGCGCACCTGCTCCAGTCGGGCCTGGCTCGTCTCCACCTTCACCCGGCCCTCCCAGCGGCCGTAGCGCCGCGCCAGCCAGTCTTCCGCCGCCGCCTGGACCGCCGTGACGCCCTCCACGTTCCGCGCCTTGAGGTAGAGCGTCGGCGCGCGCGCCGTGGAGCTGGCGGGCAGCACCGAGCGCGCGGCCCGGAGCGGGACCCACGCGGCGCGGGCGCGCTCGCCCTTGTAGGGAGTCAGGACGCCGATGACGCGGCGCGGCTCGCCGTTGACGCGCACCGTGCGGTCCAGCATCACCTCGGCGCCGGCGCCCTGGGCCAGCTCGTCGGCCAGCTTGTAGGAGAGGACCACCACGGGCGCATTCCGGCCCGCCTCCACGTCGGTGAAGTAGCGGCCGGCCGCGAAGGTCATGGCGTGGAAGTCGGCCGCGCCGGGGAGGGTGGCGCTGACGCCCGCGGCGCGCCGCTCGCCCCGCCCCGCCTCCACCAGCGAGTTGCCGCTCAGCACCAGCGACACCCCGGCCACGCCGGGCAGCGCCGCCGCCGCCTCGGCCTCGCCGGGCGTGAAGACCGGGTAGTCGGTGCGCGGCAGGGTGCGGCCGTCCACCTCTTCCGTCAGGCGCGGCGCCACCACCACCGTCTGCACGTCGGTGGTGCGCTCGATTTCCCGCCGCCCCAGCTGCTCCATCCCGTCGCCCAGCGCCAGCACCGCCACCAGCGCGGCCACCCCGATGATCACGCCAAGGGTACTGAGCACGGTGCGGAGCGGATTGGCCCGCAGGGTCTCGATGCCGATGCCGACGGAGGCCAGGGAAGGAAGGGACATGCCCGGCGTACGGCCCGCCCGCAGGGGCGGTTTCAGGATGAACCCCGGCCCCCAGCACGAAGGGCCGCCCTCACGCGAGGACGGCCCTTGGGTGGTGCGGGTGGCGTGGCGCCTAGGTGCGCGGCGCCGCCGGGACGCCGGGGTGGGTCACTTCCGCCGGGACGTCTGGCTCGATGCGGATGATGATGGCCGTGATGTTGTCGAGGCCGCCCCGGCGGTTGGCCTCGTTGATGAGGCGGTCCACCCACTGCTGCGGCCCGCCCTCGCCCGAGAGGATGGCCTGCAGCTGCGGGTCCTCGAGCATGCCGGTGAGGCCGTCGGAGGCGAGCAGGAGCACGTCCCCGGGCCGCAGGTGACCGAAGTAGAGATCCGGCACCACCTCGGCGTTGGCGCCGATGCAGCGGGTGATGACGTTGCTGTACGGATGGACCCGCGCCTGCTCGGGCGTGAGGAGGCCGAGGTCCACCTGTTCCTGCACGTAGGAGTGATCCTTGGTGACCTGCAGGAACTGCCCCTCGCGCAGCATGTAGGCGCGGCTGTCGCCCACCTGGCCGATGAGGTAGCGGTGCGGCAGGAGGACCAGCGACGTGATCGTCGTGCCCATGCCGCGCTTGTCGTGCTCGGTGAGGGTGCGGTCGAAGATCTCGGCGTTGGCCTCGATGATGGCGTTCCGCATCCGCTCGCCGGCCTGCTCGTCGGTGAGCCCGCGCAGGCTGCCGAGTTCCTTGGCGATGATCTGGACCGCCATCTCGCTCGCCACCTCGCCGGCCGCATGGCCGCCCATGCCGTCCGCGACGATGAAGACGCCGCGGTCCGCGATCATGCGGTAATTGTCCTCGTTGCCGGAGCGGACGATACCCGTGTCGGTGCGAGCCGCGCAGGAAAAGCGCACGTGACCGTCAGCGAAGGAACAGCGCGGCGGCGGCCACGCCGAGGATGATCACCACGATGAGCGGCACCACCCACTTGGGCATGCCACCGGACGACGGCGAACTGACCACCACCGGCCGCGGCGGCGCCGGCTTGGGCGCGGGCCGGTCCGCCGGCGGGGTCCGCGGCGGCTCGGGCGCTGGCGCCGGCTTGGGCGGCGGTGCCTGGGTGACGGGCACGGGCGCGGGTTCCGGCACCTTGGGCGGCGCGGGCGGCGGGACCGGCGCGGGGGCCGGGGCTGCGGGCACCGGGGCGGCCGGCGCGGACGCGGCAGCGCCACCCGTCTTGATGGCACCCATGACCTTGGTGCCGGAGCCGTGCCCGGTGCCGAGGTGATCGTCGGTGGGCTCGAAGAGCACCGAGACCTCGCCGAACCGCACCACCGAGCCGGGGGAGAGCATCACCTCACCGGTGACCCGCTCGCCATCCACCCAGGTGCCGTTGGTGGAGTCGCTGTCGGTGAGCACCCAGATCCCCTCGCGCCGCTGCAGCTTGGCGTGCGAGCCGCTCACGCTGTCATCGGGGATCATGAGGTCGTTGTACTCGGCGCGGCCGATGTTCACCACCGGCACCTTCACCGTGAGCCGCTGCCCCTTGAGTGCCCCGGTGCGCACCAGGAATGTGGCGATGGCCGCCTGCGCCCCGGAGGGACGCGCGGCCGGAGCCGCAGGTGCCGGCGCGGGTGCTGGCGCGGGAGCGGCCGGAGGCACCACCGGCCGACCGGCCGGTGGCGTCAGCGGCATGCCCATCATGGTGTGAGACAGGCGCTCGGAAGCGCCCTTCGGCGCCGCAGGTTCCGGCGCGGGGGCCGGTGGTGGAGGCGCCGGGGCGGCCGCAGGCGCGGGCGCCGCAGCCACGGGAGCCGGTGCAGGCGCCGGGGCGGCATCCGCCGCGCGATCGGCGTAGAAGCGAAACTCGTGGTCGCCGATGCGGATCACGTCGGCGCGGGCCAGGACGCGCTGGGCCTCGACCCGGTCGCCGTTCACCCAGGTGCCGTTGGTGCTCGAGTCCACCAGCACGTAGCCCTGCGGGGAGGCGAAGATCTCGGCGTGGCGGCGGGAGACGTCCTTGTTGGGCACCACGATGTCGCAGCCGGCCTCGCGGCCGATCACCAACGGCGCCGTGCCGATGGTGTACTCGCGGCCGTCGGTGAGGCAGACCATGCGGCCACCGGTGGCGGCCGTGGCCGCCTTGGGGCCGGCCGGCTTCACGGAGGCGGAGACCATCCGCGCCACGTCGGCAGCGCTCACGAACTGGGTGCTGCCGCTCCGGCGCGGGTCGGTCACCAGGATTTCGTGCGCGCCCACCTGCAGCTTGTCCCCATGCAGGATGGGCCCCGGCTCGGCGCCCAATTTCACGCCGTTCAGGAGGACGTCGTTGTCCCCCACTTTCCGGACGCTGCAGGAGCCGTCCGTGGCCATCCCCACCACGGCATGGGCTGCCGCGATGCCGGTCAGTCGCAACCCGCACGACGGATCGGCACCGATCATCAGTTCGCCATGGGGAATGGGCGTCCGCTGCCCGCCGACGTCGAGCTCCATCATCGCACGTGCTCTCTGGGGTAACCGGTGAATAACAACGTACCCGACGGGCCCTAACCACGCAAGCGATACGGGCTTACGCGCGCTCCCCCTGCCGGGCTTCCTGGCCGCTCAGCTGCAACCGGTAGAGCCGTTCATACAGCCCGCCGGCCGCCAGCAGTGCACGGTGCGTGCCCCGCTCGCGGATCTCGCCGTGATGCATCACCAGGATCTCGTCGGCATGCAGGATGGTGCTCAGCCGGTGGGCCACCACGAGGCTGGTCCTGCCCTGCATCAGTTCCGCCACCGCCTCCTGGATCTGGGCCTCGGCCTCGGCGTCCACCGAGCTCGTGGCCTCGTCCAGCACCAGGATCCGGGGGTCCCGGGCCAGCGCCCGGGCAAAGGACAGGAGCTGCCGCTCCCCGACGCTCAGGGACCGGCCGCGTTCGCCCAGCACATGGCCGTACCCGGCCGGGAGGCGCTGGATGAAGCGGTCGGCGCCCACCCGCCGCGCCGCGGCCATCGCCGCGTCCGGGGTGATGGCCGCATCCAGGACCAGGTTCCGCAGGATGTCGCCGGTGAAGAGGAAGAGGTCCTGCTGGACATAGCCCACGAGCCCCCGGAGCACCGCCGGGTCCAGCTCGCGGATGTCCACCCCGTCCACCGTGATGCGCCCGCGCTCCACATCGTAGAACCGGAGCAGCAGGTTGATGATCGTGGACTTCCCGGCCCCGGTGTGTCCCACCAGCGCGAGGGTCTGGCCCGGGCGCGCCGTGAAGCTGATGTCGCGGAGCACCCAGGCCGGCTCCGTGCCCGGAGCCGAGTCCGTCGGGACAGACGCATACCGGAACCAGACATTCTCAAAGCGCACCTCGCCCCGCACCGGGGCCGGGAGGGTGCGGGGCTGGGCCGCGACCGCCACGGTGGGCCGGGTGTCGAGCAGGGTGAAGATCCGCTCGGACGAGGCCATGGCGCTCTGGAGCAGGTTGTACTTCTCCGACAGGTCCTGCAGCGGCTGGAAGAACCGGCGGGTGTACTGGATGAACGCGGCCAGCACGCCCACCGTGATGGTGCTGCCCTCGGTCCGGAGCCCGCCGTACCAGAGCAGCGAGGCCAGCGCCGCGATGGTCAGGAATTCCACCACCGGGAAGAAGATCGCGTAGATGGTGATGGACCGGAGGTGGGCGTCGAGGTGCGCCTGGTTGACGCCGCCGAACGCGTCGGCCGCGGCCTGCTCCCGCCCGAAGAGCTGCACCACCCGGACCCCGGAGAGGTGCTCCTGCAGGAAGGCGTTGAGGCGGGCCACGCGGGTGCGGATCTCCCGGAACGAGTCGCGCACTGCCCGCCGGAAGGTGGCCGCCGCCAGGATCATGAGCGGCACCACCGCCAGCGCCACCAGCGTGAGCCGCCAGTCCATGTAGAACATCATCCCGACGATGGCGATGATGCGGAAGATGTCCCCGAAGACGGTGACCACGCCGGAGGCGAAGAGTTCGTTGAGCGTCTCGACGTCGCTCGTGACCCGCGTCATGAGGCGGCCCACGGGGTTCCGGTCGAAATACGCCACCGACAGGCCCTGCAGGTGCGCGAAGAGCGCCGCCCGCAGGTCTCCCATCACCCGCTGGCCCATGAGCGAGGTGAGGTAGGCCTGGCTGTAGTCGAAGACGAACTCGAGCACCAGCGCGCCGAGCGCCACGAGCGCCAGCACCAGCAGCTGGTGGGCGTCCCGCGCCGGCACCGCCACGTCGAGGGCGCGCTTGGTGAGCCAGGGGATCACCAGCTCGAGCGCCGCCGTGGCCAGGATCAGCACCAGCGCGGTCACCGCCGTCCACCGGTAGGGACGGAGGTAGCCGAGCAGGCGGCGCATCAGCGTCGCGTCGTAGCCCTGCTCATCGGGTTCGGCGTGGGGATCGGAACCGGCCATGCGGGGCCGCCGGGCTCAGGGCGCCGCGGGGGCGCCCTGGCCCATCGGGTCGTCGTCGTCGTCGAGGGCGTGGTCGTCGCCCGGGGTGCGCGCGGCCGAGGCCCGCGTGGCCACCCAGCGTGAGAACACCACGAACCCGAAGGCGAGGGTGAAGTACGAGAGGATGGCGCGCCAGATCAGCGTGTACAGCGGCCCCAGCTCCTTGGGCAGGTACACCGACGCCATCACCGTGGTGGACAGGATCTCGGCGAAGCCCGACGCGCCGGGCGTGGGCGCAAAGTAGAGCAGGAAGGTGATCAGCGTCTGCACCAGCAGCACGTCCACGAAGTGCGCCTCGATCCCCACCGCTCGGAGCGCCACGTACCCCGCCAGCAGCTTGTTGGCGTGGGAGGGGCCGGAGATGATGGTGGCCCAGAACAGCGCCAGCCATCCCTTGGGGCTGTTGAACGCCACCACGTTGTGGTGCGCTTCGTCGATGCCGGCGCGAAGCTTCTCGATCCGCGCGCCGAGCTTCGGGCGCTTCCGCGCGAACCGCGCCGCCACCCGGTGCAGCCAGTCCCGCACCAGCCCCGGGAAGACGATCACGATGATCAGCACCACGCCGATGCCCACGAACAGCCCGAGGCTGCCCAGGAACAGGTCGTAGAGCGTGAGCCCGAGCACGTTGCCGTGGTTGCCGAGCGAGTGCCCCGCGCCGAGCAGGATGGCGAGCGGCCCCGCAATGGCAAAGAAGAGCACCGTGGCGATGAACGACATGAGCGTCGCCGTCACCGCGAGCGGGAGCGGCACGCCGGCGCGCCGCATGGCGTAGATGGTCATCGGGCCCGCGCCCGAGTTCATCGGCGTCAGGTACGCCGCCCACGCCCCCATCCCGCCCGAGAGGATCATCCCGCCCAGGTCGGGATTGGGATGGAACGGCCGCACCAGCACCCAGTTCCGGAGCCCCCCGCCGAACCAGTCCATGGACGCGAGCCCCACGCCCACCAGCACCCAGCCCCAGTGGATGTGCTGCGCCGCGTCCAGGAAGGCCTGGAGATTGTTTCCGTACAGGAGCACGCCGGCGTAGCCGAGCGCCGAGATGCCCACGAAGACGAGGAAGCCGCGAAAGAGGAAGCGCGGGGTGAGGACGGAAGCCATGACGCCGGGAATCTAGACAGGTGGGCCGGGGGCCGGGTAGGCAGGTCCCGGGCCCCCTTATCTTCCCCGCCATGTCCCATGGAGTCCTGCGGATCGTCAACGCCCGGCAGCACAACCTGCGCGGCATCACGGTGGACCTGCCCCGCCGGGCGCTGATCGTCATCACCGGGCCCTCGGGCTCGGGCAAGAGCTCGCTGGCCTTCGACACCCTCTACGCCGAGGGGCAGCGGCGCTACATCGAGTCGCTCTCCACCTACGCCAAGCAGTTCCTGGAGCGGATGCCCAAGCCGCTGGTGGACCGGCTGGAGGGGATCGCGCCCGCCGTCGCTATCGAGCAGCGGAACCCGACCGTCTCGAGCCGTTCCACCGTCGGCACCGCCACCGAGATCTACGACTACCTGCGGCTCCTCTGGGCCCGCGTCGGGCGGCAGTTCTGCCGCGCCTGCGGCGCTCCCGTGCGCCGCGACACGCCGCAGTCCGCCGCCGACGACATCGTCGCCAGCGGCTCGGCCCGGGTGCAGGTGGCCTTCCCGCTCCCCGCCACCGCGCGCCGGAGCCACGCCGCCATCGTCGAGAACCTCGCCGCCCTCGGCTTCGTCCGCGTGGTGGCCGATGGCGCGGCACTGCACCTCGAGGAGTTGCCCGCCGGCCTCGACCTCGCCGGGACGGCCGAGCTGCTGGTCATCGTGGACCGGCTCTCGCTGGGGCCCGGCACCGGGGCGCCGCCGGCCCGCCGCGTCTCGGAGGCCCTCGCCACCGCCTTCGCCGAGGGCGAGGGCGTCGCCATCGCGCTGCTCGACGGGCGCCGGCTGCGCTTCACCGAGCGCCCCGCCTGCAGCGCGTGCGACACGCCGGGTGTCACCGTCACGCCCGCGCTCTTTTCCTTCAATAACCCGCGCGGCGCCTGCCAGACCTGCAACGGCTTCGGCGCGGTGCTCGAGTACGATGAATCACTCATCGTCCCCAATCCGGCCCGCTCCCTGAGCGAGGGGGCCATCGACCCCTGGACCAAGCCGCGCTACGAAACCCGCCGCCGCATGCTCCTCACCGCGGCCAAGGCCCTCGGCGCCAGCCCCGACGCCCCCTGGAGCAAGCTCACCGCCGAGCAGCGCCGGGAACTGCTCTACGGCAAGGTGGGGCGCTACCAGGGGATCTTCCCCTTCCTCAAGGGCCTCGAGGAGAAGCGCTACAAGCAGTACATCCGCGTCTTCCTGCGGCAGTACCAGCTGGCCAAGACCTGCCCCGACTGCGGCGGCGCGCGCCTCAACCCCGACGCCCTCGCGGTGCGGCTCGGGGACGCCACCATCGCCGCCGTCGCGGCGCTCCCGGTGGAGGAGCTGGCGCGCTGGCTGGCCCGGCTGGAGCTGACGGAGTTCGAGCGGGAGGTGGCGGCGCTGGTGCTGGCGCAGGTGCACCAGCGCACCAGCTACCTCGAGGACGTGGGGCTCGGCTACCTCAGCATGGACCGCCTCACCCGCACCCTCTCGGGCGGCGAGGCGCAGCGCATCGCGCTCGCCAACGCGCTCGGCTCGCGCCTCGTGGACGCGCTCTACGTGCTCGACGAGCCGTCCATCGGCCTCCACCCCCGCGACGTGGACCGCCTCCTCCGCCTGCTCGAGCGCCTGCGCGACCAGGGCAACACCGTCGTGGTGGTGGAGCACGACCCCGCCGCCATGCGCCGCGCCGACTTCATGCTCGAGCTCGGCCCCGGCGCCGGCGAGCACGGTGGCCAGGTGGTCTTCGCCGGCAAGCTCGAGGCGGCCACCGACTCGCTCACCGGCCAGTACCTATCGGGGAAGAAGCGCATCGGCGTGCCGAGCGCGCGGCGGCCGGCGAGCGCCTGGCTCAAGCTGCGCGGTGCGTCGCTCCACAACCTGCAGGGCGTGGACGTGGACATCCCCATCGGCGCGCTCACCGCCGTCACCGGCGTCTCAGGCAGCGGCAAGAGCACGCTGGTGCACGACGTGCTCTACCGGAACCTCGAGGCCCGCCTCCAGGGGGGCCACTCCGCCAAGGAGCACCTCGGCGAGGTGGTCGGCAAGGTGCGCGAGCTCCGCGGCGTGGAGCAGCTCGACGACGTGCTGCTCATCGACCAGTCGCCCATCGGCCGCACCCCGCGCTCCAACCCGATCACCTACGTGAAGGGCTTCGACGACATCCGCGAGCTCTACGCCGCGCAGCCCGAGGCCCGCCGCCGGAAGCTCACCGCCGCGTCGTTCTCCTTCAACATGGCCGGCGGCCGCTGCGAGACCTGCGAGGGCGCCGGCGCCGTGCTCGTGGAGATGGTGTTCCTCGCCGACGTGTACGTCCCCTGCGAGACCTGCGGCGGCAAGCGCTACCGGCGCGACGTGCTGGACGTGAAGATCCAGGGCTTCTCCATCGCCGACGTGCTGGAGCTGACGGTGGAGGAGGCCATGCGCCGCTTCCGCCACCAGCCCAAGCTCGGCCAGGCGCTCTGGCACCTGCAGCAGGTGGGCCTCGGCTACCTGCGCCTGGGGCAGCCCGCCACCACGTTGTCAGGCGGCGAGGCGCAGCGGCTCAAGATCGCCCGCGAGCTGGCGGCCGCCGGCAAGCGCGGCGGCCGCAAGTGCTACATCCTCGACGAGCCCACCACCGGCCTCCACCTCGAGGACGTGCGCGTGCTGATCCACGTGCTCGAGCGGCTGGTCGAGGCGGGCAACACCGTGATCGTCATCGAGCATCACCTGGACCTGATCAAGCGCGCCGACTGGGTCATTGACCTCGGGCCCGAGGCCGGGGCCGGCGGCGGCCGCATCGTGGCCCAGGGCACACCGGAACAGGTGGCGGCCACGCCAGGCTCCCATACCGGCCGCTTCCTCCGCGAGGTGCTCGCCGAGGCGCCCGCCGCCGGATGACCCGGCGCCAGGCCGTCTACGCCCTCTGGGCCGGTTGCCTCATCTGGGGCGCGGCCTTCCCCCTCGCCAAGCTCGCCCTCGCGGACGCCACGCCGATGGCGTTCAACGTGGCGCGCTTCCTCGTGGCGGCGCCCTTCCTCATCCCCACCGCGCGTCACGTCACCCGGGACGAGTGGCGCTGGGGCGGGTTCCTCGGGCTCCTCCTGGCCCTCGGCTTCGCGCTGCAGACGGTGGGCCTGGCGCAGACCACGGCCAGCCGCTCCGGCTTCCTCACGGCGCTCTACGCGCCGAGCACGCCGGTGATCGTCTTCCTGGTCTACCGCACCCTGCCCGGTGCCACGCAGGCGGGCGGGCTCCTGCTGGCGCTGGCCGGCACCTGGCTCCTCACCGGCGCGGCGGCCGCCGGCCAGGACGGCCTCAACACCGGCGACCTGCTCACGGTGGCCTCCGCCGTGGTCTTCGGCGCACACCTCGTGGCCACGAGCGCCGCCGGCCGCGACGGCCGCCGGCCTGATGCGCTGGCGGCTGCCCAGATCCTGGTGGCGGGCCTCCTCTCCGCCCTGGCGCTGCCGCTGGTGGAAACGCCGGCCTACGCCTTCACGCCACTCGTCCTCGCCGTGACGCTCTACGAGGCCATCTTCGCCAGCCTCATCGCCATCAAGCTGCAGCTGAGTGCCCAGCAGGTCCTCACCCCCACCCACAGCGCCCTCATCTTCACCGCGGAACCGGTGGTGGCTGCCGTGATGAGCTTCCTCCTCATCGGCGAGCACCTCGCCCCCCTCCAATGGCTCGGCGGCGTCGGCATCCTGGCGGGCAGTCTCCTGCCGGAACTCGGTCGCCGGCGCGGGCACCTGCCCGCCTGACGGGCGGGCGTCACCACCCCTTTACCTCCCGTGACACACGGCCCCGCCGGGCCGTCGCCTGCGCGTGACACGCGCTGGAGAGCATACGGGCATGCCGGGCCAGCGGCCCGGCCCGCCGTCCCGCTCTTCACCATCACCGCCAGGAGTCCCGCATGCGTCTTGGACGCGCCGCTCTCGCCGCCCTCTCGACGGCCACGGCCCTCGCTGCCTGTAGCCCCGACGAAAGCACCTCACCCGCCGTGGCGCCCGCGCTCGCCCGGGAAGCCGCGACGGGCTTCCGCACCAGCCAGCCGGCCCAGGCCCGCGCCCTCCGCCCCGAGGCGGAAGTCATCCCGATCCTGACGGTGGGTGACATCCTCCCCGGCAGCAACCTCCCCTGGGCCCCGCTGCCCGACGGCCTCGGCGCCTTCCGCGAGCGCGGCGAGATCACCCTCTTCGCCAATCACGAGCTCAACGCGGGCGGGGTGAAGTCGAGCAACGGCGGGCCCACCTATTCGTACGCCCGCGTCTCCCGCCTGCGCATCAACCCCACCACCCTCCGCGTGCTGGCGGGTGACTACATCGAGGACGGCAGCGGCGGCTACGAGCGCCTCTGCTCGGCCACCTGGGCCGGCGCCGGCGTGGGCCTGCCCACGGGCTTCTTCCTCACCGGCGAGGAGCAGGGCGCCTCGGCCCGCGGCTCCATCGCGCTGGCGTACACCGCGGCCGGCCAGAAGTACGAGCTGCCCCACCTCGGCTCCTTCAGCCACGAGAACACCGTCGCGGTCCCGGGCTTCGGCGCCAAGGTGGTGCTCATGGGCCTCGACGACTCCAACGGCCAGTCCGAGCTGTACATGTACGTGGCCGACGACGAGGCGGCGGTCCTCGCCGGCAGCGGCAAGCTGTATGTCTTCAAGACCGACGTGCTCTCGAGCGCCGGCAAGCCCCTGCATGCCGGCAACATGACCGTCGGCAAGGAAGTGCCCGGCTACTTCGTCGAGGTCCCGGACCCCGCCGACCTCAGCGCCCCCACGCCCGCCTCCCGCTACGCCCGCCTGCAGGCCAAGGTCGATGGACTCGGCGCCATGCCCTTCGTCCGCATCGAGGATGGCGACTACGACCGCTCCCCCGGCGCCGCCACCCGGAAGCCCGCCTTCTACTTCGTCGACACCGGCAACAGCGGTGTCCGCGGCCGCACCCAGGTCGGCGCCGACTGCGGCGGCGTCTGCGACCTCGCCGGCTCCATCTACCGCCTCGACCTGAACCCGGCCGACCCCACCCGCGGCGCCCGCCTCTGGCTGCTCGACCGCTCCCAGGGCGCGGCCGCCGACTGGGCCTCGCCGGACAACATCGCCGTCTCCTCGAAGAGCATCATGGTGATGGAGGATCCCGCCTACACGGGCTTCGACGGCAGTCGCGCGCCCGCCATCTGGAACGCACGCCTGATGCCGAAGGGGAAGCTCGGCGGCTTCACCAAGGTGGTGGAGCTCACCCAGGAACAGCTGATCCCGGGGCCCGCGGGCAAGTGCGTGGACGCCACCGGCGGCTGCTGGGAGTCGAGCGGCATCATCAGCGGGGAGGGCCTGGTGGGCCCGGGCACGTGGCTGTTCGACGTGCAGGCGCACACCCTGCCCTTCACCGTGCCCAACGCCACCGGTGGCCAGGACACCTACGCCGGCGAGAGCGGCCAGCTCCTGCTGCTGCGCCAGCCGGGCAGCTAAGCCCCTGGCAGTGGCTCGAACGCGAACGGGGCGGCCAGCCGGCCGCCCCGTTTCGTTTCTGCGCTTCCAGC
>JBGAOL010000446.1:0-2684 GCA_044221825.1 Gemmatimonadales bacterium | reverse complement strand
CGGTGCAGTCGGTCCCGTCGGTGAGCGTGACTATGACGTGCCTCGTCTCGCCGAGGTAGATCACCTCGCGCACGGTGCCGGGGAGGGCGTTCTCGCCGGAGGGGCAGTGGTCCACGGGGAAGATGTCCATCCACTCCGGCCGGACGGCGATCTGCACGGTGGCGCCTTCCGCGAGCCCGGGCGCGTCGGGGATGATGAACGGGCCGTTGGGGCTCGCCACCTGCCAGGCGCCGCCCTGCCGGGTGGCGGTGCCGCCGAGGAAGTTGGACTCGCCGATGAAACGCGCCACGTAGGCGGTGCGCGGGTTCTCGTAGATCTCCGCCGGGCTCCCGAGCTGGGCGATGATGCCGTGGTCCATCACGGCGATCCGGTCGCTCATGGTGAGGGCCTCTTCCTGGTCGTGCGTCACGTAGACGAACGTGAGCCCCAGGTTCTTGTTGAGCGCCTTGAGCTCGAGCTGCATCTCCTTGCGCAGCTTGAGGTCGATGGCGCCGAGCGGCTCGTCGAGCAGCAGGATGGCGGGGCGCAGCACCAGCGCGCGCGCCAGCGCCACCCGCTGCCGCTGGCCGCCCGAGAGCTGGTTGGGCATCCGCTTGGCGTACTGCCCCGGGTCCAGGCGCACCATCTCCAGCGCCTGCGTCACCCGGCCCGGGATCTCCGCCGCCGGCACCTTATGCTGCTCCAGCCCGAACGCCACGTTCTTCTCCACCGACAGGTGCGGGAAGATGGCGTAGTTCTGGAACACCATGCCGATCTGCCGCTCGTAGGGCCGGCGGGTGTTCACCACCTCGCCCGCGATCTTCACCGTGCCGCCGTCGGTGTCCGGCTGCTCGAAGCCGGCCAGCAGCCGCAGCGTCGTGGTCTTGCCGCAGCCCGAGGGGCCGAGCAGGGAGAAGAACTCCCCCTTCCGGATGTTGAAGGAGATGTCGTTGACGGCGCGGAAGTCCCCGAAGTGCTTGGAGACCCGGGTGAACTCGACGATCGGCTCGGCGGCGGCTGACGCGGGAGGGGCCACGATGGGGGGTCCTGGCGCAGGAGCTATGTGAACGGGGGAACGACGGGGCCCACGGCGATAACGTACGGCGCGGCGGGGCGCGCCGCAACGCGGGCCCGTAACGCCGCTGCGCTCCGCCGACTCGATCTCAACCCCCGTGCACGATCGCGGGGATCCAGACGGCGGAGCATAGCTCCGCCGCTACGGACTTGAGCTCAGTCCCCGTGCACGATCCCGGGGATCCAGACGGCGGAGCGTAGCTCCGCCGCTACGTCGTCGCGAGGCTACGCTGGGTCCCAGCTAGGCCCGCCCCAGCAACGCCCCCACCGCCTCACGGAACACCGCCGTATGCCGGTCGATGTCCGCCTCGGTGGTGGCCGGCGCGATGAGCGCCATGTTGTGGAACGGCGTCAGCAGGATCCCGCGGTTGAGCGCAAAGAGGTGCATGAAGCGGTCCAGCTCGAAGTCCATGGCCGCTGCCGCCTCCGCCCCGTTTCGCGGCGGTTCCGGTCGGAACCAGTACTCGGCGCGGCAGCCGAGCCGCTTCACGATCCACGGCAGGCCGTGTTCCGCCACCACCGACTCGACGCCGGCCGCCCAGCGCTCCGCGAGCGGAATGGTGCGCTCGTAGGCAGCCTCGGTGAGCACGGACTCGAGCGTAGCCCGCATGGCCGCCAGCGCGAAGGCGTTGCCCGCGAGGGTGCCGCCGATGCCGCCCGTGTCGCAGTCGGCCAGGGCGATCTTCCCGGCCAGCCGCGCCGCCACCTCCGCCGAGAAGCCGTAGACCGCGCCGGGAACCCCACCGCCGATCGGCTTGCCGAGCGTCAGGAGGTCGGGCTCCAGGTGGTAGGCACGAGTGAAGCCGCCGGGCCCGGCGCAGATGGTGTGGGTCTCGTCGATGATGAGGAGCGCGCCGTGCTTCCGGGTCAGGGCGCGGAGCCCGTCGTGGTAACCGGCGTCGGGGAGGATGATGCCGATGTTGGTCATCGCCGGCTCGGCGAGGACGCAGGCCACGTCGCCGTGGGCCAGCTCGCGCTCCAGGGCGGCGAGGTCGTTGAACTCCACCACCCGGGTGGTCTCCGCCGGGTTCACTGCCGGGCCGATGTTCCCCGGCCTCGGCCCCACCCGGCCGTCCACCAGCGTGGCAAAGGTCTCGTCCACGGTGCCGTGGTAGCACCAGTTGTGGACCAGGATCTTCGGCCGCCCCGTGAGCATCCGCGCCAGCCGGATGGCAAAGCGGTTGGCGTCGGTGGCGCTCATGGCAAACTGCCAGCAGGGCAGCCCGAAGCGCCGGCTCAGCTCCTCCGCCACCCAGAGGTGATCCTCCGACGGCAGCATGAAGGTGAACCCCTTCGCCGCCTGCCGCCGCACCGCTTCCACCGTCACCGCCGGCGCGTGGCCGGTCATCGCCCCGGTGTCGCCGAGGCAGAGGTCCAGGTAGCGGTGCCCGTCCACGTCGGTGAAGTGCGCGCCCTCCCCTTCCGCCACGAACACCGGGAACCCACCCGCCCACTTGGCCATCCAGTGCATCGGCACCCCTTCGAGCAGGTGCGCCTTGGCGCGGTCGAAGAGGGCCCTCGACCTGGGATGGGTCTCCGCGAACCGCCGCTGCTCGGCGGCGTGGAGGCTGGCAAGGCGGGCGCGGTCGATCATTGGTGTGGCTCTCTGGGTGGTGTCGCGATGCCGGTTG
>JBGAOL010000445.1:0-2693 GCA_044221825.1 Gemmatimonadales bacterium | reverse complement strand
GCAGGGCGGGGTGGCCGGCGTCATCACCAGCCGGCCCAAGGATGCGTGGGGCACCATCGAGATCTTCGACACCTACAACACCCGCGCGCCGGCCGTGGCGCTCTCCTGCGAGGACTACGGGCTGGTGTACCGCCTCACGGAGCGGAACCAGGGCGCCCGGCTCCGGCTCAACCTCGAGAGCCAGCTGGGCGGCGAGCGGGAGGTCTTCAACACCGTCGCCACGATTCCCGGGAGCGAGAAGCCCAACGAGTACGTGATGCTCTCGGCCCACTTCGACTCGTGGGACGGCTCGAGCGGCGCCACCGACAACGGCACCGGCACCATCGTGATGCTGGAGGCCATGCGGATCCTGCGGCAGGTGGTCCCGCATCCCAAGCGCACCATCCTGGTGGGCCACTGGACCAGCGAGGAGAACGGGCTGGTGGGCTCGCGCGCCTTCAGCGAGGACCATCCCGAGGTGCGCGAGGGGCTGCTGGCGCTCTTCAACCAGGACAACGGCACCGGCCGCATCGTGCGCACCGGCGCCGCGGGCCTCCCCGACCTCGGTACCCGGATGGCGAGCTGGCTCAGCCTGGTGCCCGAGCCGTTCCGCAGCCAGGTGCAGCTCACCAACCCGGGCTTCCCCTCGGGCGGCGGCAGCGATGACGCGTCGTTTGCCTGCTGGGGGCTGCCGGCGACGAGCCTCGGCGCGCACGGCTGGGACTACGGCAGCTACACCTGGCACACCAACCGCGACACCTACGACAAGGTGGTGTGGGAGGAGCTGCGCGGGAACGCCACGCTCACCGCCATGCTCGCCTACCTGGCCAGCGAGGAGCCCACGCTCACCTCGCGCGAGCGCGTGAACCTGGCGGAGCTCGCCGCGCGCGCCGCGCGCGACACCACCAGCGGTCCCGGGCCGGCCCCGCGTTCATATTCCCGGGCATGCGCATCCTGCTCGCCACCTGGGGGTCCTACGGCGACGTGAACCCCTATCTCGGCCTCGCCGTGGCCCTCAAGGCACGGGGGCATGAGCCCATCCTGGCCACCCTCCCGGCGGTCCGTGCCACGGCCGAGGCGGCGGGGATCGAGTTCCGCCCCGCCGGCCCCGAGGCGGACCCCGACGACCGCGAACTGATCCGCCGCGTGATGGACCCGAGGAAGGGCGGCGAATACCTGCTCGACCAGGTGCTGTTCCCGGCGGTGCCCCGCTGGTACGAGGAACTGGACGCGGCGGCGGAGGGCGTCGATGCGATCGTCTCGCACACGGTGACGTACCCGGCGCCGCTGGTGGCGGAGCGGCGGGGGCTGCCGTGGCTCTCCGGCGTCCTGTCGCCCGTGTCGTTCTTCTCGGTGCACGACTTTCCGGTCTTTCCCCACGCCGCCGGCCGCGGTCCCCTCAGCCGCACGCCCTGGGTGAACCGCCTGCTCCTCAAGCTGGTGCACCGCATGGCCGCGCGCTGGCAGCAGCCTGTCCACGACCTGCGTGCGCGCCTCGGCCTGCCTCCCACGCGGCGGGCGCCGCTCTTCGAGGGCCAGTTCTCGCCCCACGGCACGCTGGCGATGTACCCCGGCGTCCTCGGCGCGCCGCAGCCCGACTGGCCGCGGCACGTCTCGCGCACCGGCGCCATCTTCCACGACACGCCGAACGGCGCGGACCGCCTGCCGCTCGAGCTCGAGGCGTTCCTCGCGGCGGGGCCGCCGCCCGTCGTCTTCACGCTCGGCACTTCGGCGGTGGGGGCGCCGGGCGCGTTCTATCAGGAGAGTCTCGAGGCAGTGCTCCGGCTCGGGGTGCGCGCCGTGCTCCTCCTCGGGCGCTTTCCTGACAACCGGCCCGCCGGGCGGTTGCCGGAGGATGTCTTCGTGGCCGACTCGGTGCGCCACAGCCTGCTCTTCCCGCGCGCGGCCGTGGTGGTGCACCAGGGTGGGGCCGGCACCGTGGCGCAGGCGCTCCGCGCCGGGCGGCCGCAGCTGGTGGTGCCGCACGCCCACGACCAGCCCGATCATGCCTGGCGCCTCACCCGTCTCGGCGTGGCGGAGATGCTGGCCCCGAGGCGCTACACCGCCTCGCGTGTGGCGGAGCACCTCGGGCGGCTCCTCAGTGAGCCTGGCTATGACCGCCGAGCGGCCGCCGTGGCCACTGAGGTGCAGGCCGAGCGCGGCGCCGAGGCGGCCTGCGAGGCGCTGGAGGCGCTCGGGCGCTGACCGCGGGCGGGCGTTATCTTCCCGCCCCCGCAGCCGTCCGACCCCAGCGAAAGGAACTCCCTGTGTCCCAGCGGATCGTGCTCCGCACCGGTGAAGCACTCGTCGAAGCCGAGCCATCGTGGTCCGCCGCCGAGCCGGAGGTGATCATCGGCGAGCTCGACGGCCCCGTCGGCACCGCCCTCGCCACGCTGCTCGGCGACCAGGTGAAGGGCCACACCCGCGTCTTCGCCATCCTGAACAGCGACGTCCAGGTGAAGCCCGCCACGCTGATGGTGAGCAAGGTGACCGTGGACGACAACCGCTACACCAACATCCTGATGGGCACGGTGCAGGCGGCCATCGCCAACGCGGTCCTCGACGTGGTGCGCTCGGGCGAGATCCCGAAGGAGAAGGCCAACGACCTCGGCATCATCGTGTCGGTGTGGCTCGATCCGGGCGTGGTGGACGCGACCGATCTCGATCACACCGTGCTCTTCCAGACCCACCGCGAGGCGACCGCCAAGGCGCTC
>JBGAOL010000444.1:0-2868 GCA_044221825.1 Gemmatimonadales bacterium | reverse complement strand
CCAGGCGATGCTCACGCTGCCGGCCGAGGAGCGCCGCGCGATGGGACGGCGGGCACGCGCCTACGCGGGCGAGCACTACGGCCGCGAGGCACTGGCTGCCCGCTACCTCGGCCTGCTCGAGGATGTGGTCCGCGAGCGCCGGGAGGGCCGCCGGTGAGCACCCGGGTGCTGGTGGTGACGGGCGCGTCTGGCTTCGTCGACTCGGCGGTGTGCCGGCTGGCGGTCGAGGAAGGGCACGAGGTGCGGGGCATCACGCGGTCCGCGGCGCGGCCGCTGGCCGAGGGGGTGGTGCGGCACGTGGTGCCCGGGCTCGGGCCGAACGAGGAACTGGCGACGGCGATGGACGGGGCGCACGCCGTCATCCACCTGGCGGCGCGGGTGCACGTGATGCGGGAGACGGCGGCGGACCCGGACGCGGCCTTCCGTGAGGTGAACGTGGATGGCACGCTCGCGCTGACCTACGCGGCACAGGCGGCGGGGGTGCGGCGAATGGTGTACGCCAGCTCCATCAAGGTGAACGGCGAGGGCACCCGTCCCGGCCAGCCGTACCGCGAGAGCGACGCACCGGCCCCGCAGGATGCCTACGGCCGCTCGAAGCTCCTGGCGGAGCAGGCGCTGGCGGCGTCCACCAAGGACGGGCCCGAGGTGGTGGTGGTGCGGCCGCCGCTGGTATACGGTCCCGGCGTAGGAGGGAACATCCTGCGGCTGATGCAGCTCATCCAGCGCGGCGTGCCGCTGCCGTTGGGCGGCATCCGGAACCAGCGGAGCCTGATCGGCGTGCGGAACCTGGCGCGGCTGCTGCTCCTCGCGGCCACGCACCCTCGGGCGGCGGGCGAGACGTTCCTGGCGGCGGACGGGCAGGACCTGTCGACGCCGGAGCTGGTGCGCCAGCTGGCGCAGGGGCTGTGGCGCCCTGCCCGCCTCATCACGGTACCGGCGCCGGTGTTCTCGCTGCTGGCCGCGCCACGCTGCCGGGGGTGGTGGCGCGGCTCACGGCTCCCTGCAGGTGGATGGTCGGCGCGGCGCCTGCTCGGGTGGAAACCGGAAGTGCCGGTGGCCGAGGGGCTGCAGAAACGGCCTGGGCGTTCAAGGCGGCCTCGTGAGCCGGCTGCTCGCCGCGGTGCTGGCCGGGGTGGCGGTGCTCACGGCGGTGGGCGTGGAGGTGGTGCGCCGGTGGGCGCTCCGGCGCCTGCTCGACATTCCCAACGCCCGGAGCTCTCACCAGCAGCCGACGCCGCGGGGCGGCGGGGCGGCCATCGTCGTGACGACTGTGCTCGGATGGGGCGCCTTCGTGCTGATCACGCAGGGCAGCTTCACGCGCGGGGAGCTGGGCTACCTCGCGGGGGCCCTGCTGGTGGCCGGGGTGAGCTGGCTCGACGACCTGCGCACGCTGGCCTCCACCACCCGGCTGGCCACCCACGCGGGCGTCGCGGCCGTGGCGCTGGCTTCGCTCGGGTGGTGGACGGCGCTCGACCTGCCGCTCGCGGGCACGGTTTCGCTCGGGTCGCTCGGGATCGTCGTGACGGCACTCTGGATCGTCGGCCTGACGAATGCCTACAACTTCATGGACGGCATCGACGGCATCGCCGGCGGGCAAGGCGTGGTGGCCGGCCTCGGCTGGGCGCTGCTCGGCGCGCGGAGCGGGGCCCCGGCGGTGGCCGCGCTCGGGGCCGTGCTGGCCGTGAGCTGCGCCGTCTTCCTCCGGTGGCCCCGGCCCGGATCTTCATGGGCGACGTCGGGAGCGCGTTCCTCGGCTTCAGCTTCGCGGCGCTGCCGCTGCTGGCGGCGCGAGGCGGGGGCAGCCGCTCTCCCGGGCCGGTGGCCGGTGCTGGGCTTCCTGCTGGTCTGGCCGTTCGTCTGGACACAGTCATCACCTTCCTGCGGCGGCTGGCGCGGGGCGAGCGGTCGAGGCACACCGGAGCCACCTGTACCAGCGGCCCACGCCGGCGGAGCGTCCGCATGCGCCGGTGTCACTGCTCTACACGGCTCGCCGCGCTCGGACTCGGCCTCGCCCTGGCCCCGGCGGGGCCCGTGCAGGCGCTGGCGGTGGTCCTCGGGCTGCCGCTCGCGGTGCTGGGCCTCTGGCTGGCACTGCGGCAGCGGGAGCGCGCGACCCGATGAGGGCACCCCGGCGGGGCGAGTGCGAGCGCGAAGCAACTGCCAGCGCCGCCTTCGGCCAGCTGCCCACGGCAGCCGGCTTCCCCTTCCCGCCACGCTGAGCGGAATTCGTCATGGCCGAGAGCCCCACGTCCCCGCCCGTCGTCGGCACGCACGTCCCAGCGGGTTATGCCGACCCGGCGGGACCGACCGAGATCTCGCTGCTGGACCTCGCGACGATGCTGCTCCGGCACCGGCGGCTCATCGTGCTCCCGCCACTGGTGCTCTTCGTGCTGGTGGTGGGGTTCACCCTGCTCAAGCCGCGGACCTGGACGGCCACGGCATCGTTCATTCCGCAGTCGTCGGCGTCGTCGCTCTCCCGGCTGGCGGGGTTCGCCGCGCAGCTCGGCGTGGCGGTGCCGGGGGGAGCCCGGGGCGAGCACGGACTTCTACGCCGATTTCCTGGGGTCCGACCAGCTGCTGCGGGCGCTGGTCTCGGGGCGCTACACAGTGCAGGTGGAAGGGGAGGCGCGGCAGGGAACGCTGGTGGATTTCTACGAGATCGAGGAGGCGGACAGCGCGGTGGCCCGAGAGAAGGCGGTGGAGGCACTGCGCGATGATTTCGGGGTGTCCACGAACGTGAAGAGCGGGCTGGTCTCGCTGTCGGTCCATGCGAAGTATCCGGCGCTGGCGCAGCAGGTGGCGCAGGAGGCGCTTGACCGGGTCAACGAGCTGAACCTGCAGATCCGGCAAGCGCGGGCCGCGGCCGAG
>JBGAOL010000443.1:0-2695 GCA_044221825.1 Gemmatimonadales bacterium | reverse complement strand
TCCCGCCGCCGCCCCTCGAGCCCCGCCAGGTCCTCGATCGGATCCGCCACCAGCTTCCCCTCCTTCACCGAGAACGAGTTCCCGTACCGCTGCGGCTTCCCCTGCCGCACCAGCACCCGGTCCGTGAGCAACGCCACCTCCGACAGCTTCACCTCGCCGGCCTTCGCCTCGTCCAGCAGCACCGGCAGCATGGACGCCTGCCACGCCACATCATCGGTGTGCTGCAGGATCAGCCACGCCGCGCCCGCCGCCTCCTCGCCCACCAGGCTCTTCCCCGGCCACCCGTGCGTCCCCACGATCTGCTTGAGCCGCGCCACCCGCGCCGAGTCGCCGCGCAGCAGCCGGTGCATGTAGGCGGTGTCGTTCCCCGCCGCGGCCGCGCCGAACCCCTCGCGCGCCGCCTGGTCCTCGCGGCCGAGCAGCTCGAGCTCGGCCCGGAGCGCCGTGTTCATCGGCGTCGGCGCCGGCCCCGCCGGAGCCCCCTGCCCGCCGCACGCCACAACCATCAGCAGCACCAAGGCCCGGTAGGGGCCGGCCATGGCCGGCCCTCCTCCCCCCCACCCGGACCAGCGCCACGGAGTGGATCGCATCTCCACTTCTCGAAAGCGAGTCATAGCCTCACGCCGGCCTGCCAAACCGCTCCCCCGGCGCCCGCCCGTCGAGCCACGCCAGCGCGTCCTCCACCCGCTCGAAGATCGCGTCGGTCATGATCACCTGCGCAAACGCGTCGAACTGCCGGGTCTTCCCGTACTGCACCGGCGTCCCCACCACGATCGCCGAGTGCCACGGCTGGCTCCCGATGGCCGGGACGAGGATCCCATGCACCAGTTCGCCGAAATCGGCGGGGGTGAGGTCCATCGTGGCCCCGCGCACGTCGCAGATGAGCCGCCGGCAGGCGTTCACCTCGGCGTCCGCCGCCATGCGGCGCCAGGTGGTGGCCACATCCGCCGCCGTCACGTGGCCCGTCCACACCTCCAGCACCACGTTCCGCTCGCGGTCCATCGAGTAGCTGGTGGGCATATGCCTCGAATGCGGGGCCGGCCAGGGGGTGGCTGTCGCGGCACGTCACGGTGGCCCGAGAGCGTCGTCCCGCCGCCCGAGCCCGGCCGCCATCTCCGTCACAAGGTAACGAATATGGGACGTTGATCAGCCCGCCGCGAGATCGGGAATCCGTTGAGCGGGAGGGACGGGGAAGGAGGGGGGAAGGGAGGGATCAGCCAAGATGGAGCCGCCGGTGGCGGGCGCCGTTCACGGTTCCCGCACCCATCGGAGCGCCGCCTCGGGGTCGTCGAAGATCCGTGTCTTCACGAGCCAGTCGGCCATGGCATCGAACTGCCGCGCCTTCCCGTACTGCGCCGGCGAGGCGACCACCAGGGCCAGCCGCCAGCCACCCCCGTCGAGGCGCGGTGCCAAAGTGCGCCGGATGAGCCGCATCAGCTCGTCTCCGCTCACCGCCGGCACCGTCTCCCGGATGTCGGCCACGCTCCGGCGCGCCTGCATGGGTCCGGGATCCGACAGCAGCACCGCCCAGTGCTGCCGGATGTCCTCGGCCGTGATCGCCCCGCTCCAGGTGGTGAAGGTCACCTGCTGGTCGGGGTCGTGCCGGTACGTGATCGGCATCAGGGCCTTGGGTGGGAGGACGGGGGCTCAACCCAAGTTAGGCCCCCTCCCCGATCCGGCAAGAGCGAGTGGCTCAGGGCCCCCCGGCCGGGGCGTCGGGCGGCGCCAACGTGAGGAGCCAGCGCACGTGGAGGAACTCCCCGCTCACCCGCTCGCGATACAGCGTGTGCCCCACCGCCGCCGTGCTCCAGCGCCACTGCTCCGCCAGCGCGTAGCTCGTGTCGTGCACCAGGCCCGCCGCGCCCGCCAGCAACGCCCGCGCCCTGGCCCCGCCCGCGCTGTCCCCCGCCCACTGCTCGCTCACCGTCTGCACCACCCCATCCCGCCCGAGGTCGAAGAACACCAGTGGCCGGTCCTGCCGGCACTGCCGGTACGGCGGCCGCCCCGTGCTCCCCGGCGCCGGCTCGCGGCACGTCACCGCCGCGTCCCGCGGCACCAGCGAGTCGAGCACGGCCGCGAGCTCGCCGCGGCGGGTGTTGGATTGGGAACACGCTGCTGTGGCTGCCAGCAGCAATGCGCTGGCGTGTCTTGCCAAGGTCATCACGAATTGTATCGTGGGTTGTGTGTACGGATGGCACGCTTCCGCGTCGAGAGGCGCCCTGTCGTCACCGCTCACTGCGCTGCCGCCCCCCGGATCACCCCCACCACCGAGTCCGGCAGCGCCACCCGCCCGAGCAGCGAGTCCACCAGCACCATCGGCCCGAGCCGCGGGGCGTCGATCCGCCAGCCCCACGGCGTCCGCACCAGCTCGAACACCACCTGCGTCGAGCGCGGCGTCACCACGAAGCTGTCCGTGCCCCAGAGCGCGCCGAGCACCGTGTAGCTGACGGGCACCGTGGCGTGCGCCCCCGCCACCGTGGCCGTCCCCACCTCGTGCGCCGAGATCACCGTGCTCGCGTCCCACCCCGGCACGCCCGCGGGGCAGGTGAGCGCGGAGTCCATCCACGGGCTCCCCTGCAGGAACCCGCCCGCGGCGTCGCGCCGCACGTACTCGGTCACCAGCGCCTGCGGCCCCGCCGCCTGCGCCGAGCGGAGGAAGCCGCAGCCGTTCCCCTCGTCCAGGAATTCCGCCTGC
>JBGAOL010000442.1:0-2707 GCA_044221825.1 Gemmatimonadales bacterium | reverse complement strand
AGGATCGTCCTAGCGGCGATCCATCCCGCGATTGGCGAAGCGATCGCTCATCCGCTGCTCCCAGTCCGCCACCTCACGCTCAGCGTCGTTCTTGGCGCGGCCGTAGCGCTGCTGCACCCGGCCCACCAGCTGGTCGCGATCACCGCGGATCTGCTCGTAGTCGTCGTCGGTGAGCTTGCCCCACTGCTCGCGCACGTTACCGCGCAGTTCCTTCCAGGCGCCCTTGATCTCGTCCCAAGCCATCAGGTCCTCCCGGTCCACTCGACCGTTCAGGGGAATCCGTCTCTGGTCTCGATTGCCCGGGCGATGCCTCGCCCCGGACCATCTTCATGACGCGCCGCCATGGGTGCGCGGCCACACCGGCACGACGCGTTGCCGGTCACCTGACGTGAAAGGGGCCGCGTCCCTGCCGAGACGCGGCCCCTTCTCCCCCTCGACTGCTCAGAAGCGCTGCACCAATCCCATTCCGACCACCCGGCCCTGCGCCACCTCGGTGAGGCCGAATCCGGCATGGAGGTCCACGCTGGTGCTGGCGTCGAGGCCCACGGTGACCCCGCCGTGCAGGTAGCGCGCATCCGGCGCCAGGGCGCCGAGCGGCGCCACCACGTGGTGCTCGCCCCAGAGCCACACCCGCCGCGACGCCTGCCAGCCGAGCCAGGCCGTGGTGGTGAGCTGCTCGCGCCGCCCGCTGCCGGCCACGGCCAGGTGGTGCCAGGTGAGGTTCCCCTGCAGCGCCACCCGCGCCGACAGCCGCTGCTCGGCCAGCAGCCGCGCAAACGGCTGCACCCGCTCCGCCGTGAAGCCGTGCACCCCGCTCGGCAGCGTGGAGCCGACGGACGCGGAGAGCGTGGGCCGGCCCGCCCGCGGCGGCAGGACGAGCGCCTTCAGGTTCACCGCCGCGTCCACCAGCCCCTGGGTGGTGAGCCCCGCCACCTGCTTGCTGCAGTAGCTGTTGGGCGACAGCCGCAGCTCGAGCCGCGGCACCAGCCCCACCCGGAGCGACATCTCCCCCACGTCGGTGCGGTGCGCGGCACGGTCATCCCAGTGCGAGCCGCCAGTGAGCAGCAGCACCCGCCCCGGCGCCACCACCCCCACCGGCTCCAGGAACCCGATCCGGCCCCGGAGCGGGGCGACGGGCTGCTGGGCCGCGAGCGGCGTGAAGCTGGCGGAGAGCAGGAGCAGGAGCAGGCACGGCTGGGTCGGGCGGCGCATGGAAACCTCGGGGGTCGGAGCCGGGACGCTTCCGCCCCCTATCGGCCGCCGGCCGGGGTGCCACCCCCCGAATTCCCCGAATCCTTCTTTCCCCTGCCCTCATCGTTCCCTCATCCGCCGCCCGGTGTACCTTTTCCCGTCCCCACCCCACCGCGGATGACCGACGACCGCCGCCCCAGCCCCGCCGACGTGCCGCTCCACACCTACCAGCTCCCCGGCGGCTGGACGGTGCTGGCGGGGAAGACCGACCGCGCCAACGAGTACCTGAGCCTCAAGCTCGCCGCCCCGCGTGACCTCTGGTTCCACATCCGCGGCATGCCCGGCAGTCACGTGGTGCTCCGCGTGCCGGCCGGCGCCACCGTGGACCGCCCCACCAAGGAGCTGGCCGCGTCCATCGCCGCCTATCACAGCAAGGCGCGCGGCGCCGGCACCGTGGCCGTCTCCTGCTGCGAGGCGCAGCACGTCTCCAAGCCGAAGGGCGCGCCGGCCGGCACCGTCAGCATCACCAAGGAAATCGTCCTGAAGGTTAAGCCGCCTACCGACGAGGCCATCGCCGCCCTGCGGGCCCCGGCGTGAGCGGCCGGACGGGGCTGCCGGCCGGCGTGCTCACGGCGCTGGCGCTCGTGGCCTTCGCCGGCAACTCGCTCCTCTGCCGCCTGGCGCTCCGGGCCGGCGCCATCGATCCCGGCAGCTTCACGTCGCTCCGCCTGGCGAGCGGCGCCCTGGTGCTGGCCCTGCTGCTTCGCGGGCGTGGTTCCGGGGCTGCCACCGCGCCCGCCTGGCGGTCCGCCGCCGCCCTCGCGGGCTACGCCATCCCCTTCTCCTTTGCCTACGTGGCGCTCCCCGCCAGCACCGGCGCGCTCCTCCTCTTCGGTGCCGTGCAGGTCACCATGCTCGCCAGCAGCCTCCGGGGTGGCGAGCGCCACCATCCCCGCCAGTGGCTCGGCGCCCTCATCGCGCTGGGCGGCCTCGTCTACCTCCTCCTTCCTGGCCTCACCGCCCCGCCACTCGCCAGCGCTGCACTCATGCTCCTGGCCGGCGTTGCGTGGGGCGCCTACTCGATCCTCGGCCGCGGCACCACCGATCCCCTCGCGGCCACCGCCACGAACTTCGCGCGCGCCACCCCGGTCGCCCTCCTCGCAAGCGCGCTCACCTACGCCGCGTTCACGGCCAGCCTCCCCGGCATCCTCCTCGCCCTCACCTCCGGCGCCATCGCCTCGGCGCTCGGCTACGTGATCTGGTACGCCGCGCTCCCCCGCATCTCTCGCCTCACCGCATCGCTGGTCCAGCTCGCCGTCCCCGTCCTCACCGCCTTGGCCGGCGTCCTCCTCCTCGGCGAAGCCCTCACCCCCCGCCTCCTCCTCGCCGGCCTCCTCGTCCTCGGCGGCATCGCCCTCGGCGTCCTCATGCCGCGGGCCCCGGCGGTGTAGGTCGAGCTGGGTTTCGGTGCGTTTCACCGCAGAGACGCGGAGACACGGAGGGCCGCAGAGGACCT
>JBGAOL010000018.1:0-22973 GCA_044221825.1 Gemmatimonadales bacterium | reverse complement strand
TGTTTTTGGGGTGGGGTTCCACGCGGGGGTGAGGCCGTTGCCGAGCCCCACCAGACACCCACATCAACTGCAGTTCTCTGCCACCTCCGTGTCCTCCGAGCCGTGGTCCTGCCATTCCTCTGCGCTCTCCGCGTCCTCTGCGCCTCTGCGTTGAGCCACACCGCAGCCCCCCCGGGGCAGCGCCGCCGGCGACGCCTCAGCCAGCGGCCGTCGTGTCGAAGCCCATCCGGCGCGCCAGGCCCACGAGTTCGAGGTCGTCGGCAGGGGCCGATTTCCAGACGTGGAAGAACGCGGTCTGCGCGTCGAAGGGCACCGACTGGCCCAGGCCCTCGAGGACGCGGAGCAGGTCCATCACCGCCTGCCGCGCGCTGCCGGAACGATCGGTGGCCAGCGCCCGCACCCGGGTGATGAGCGCCGCGCGCACCAGTGGGCGCAGTTCGGCGCCGCGCTCGAGGGCGGCCAGTTCGGCCCGGTCCAGCAGCCGGTCCAGGGTCTCGGTGCGGAGCTCGCCGTGGATGGCCGAGCGCTGCCGTTCCGGGAGCTCGTCGAGGACCAGGAGTGCCGGCGTGTCCAGTTCGGGCGCCGTGACGCGCGCCAGCAGGTCCAGGGTGCTCACCTCCACCTCCACCGTCAGCTGGTATTGCCGGCCGGTGCGGCGGTGGGTGAGCGTCACGGCGTGGTCGGGACCGTCGATCCGCCAGGCCCGGCTGGTGGCCGACTTCGGCGCAATGAGCCGGGCCGCCACCAGGCCCGCCGCCACCCGTACGTGCGGCGGCAGGTAGGGCCGGGCCTTCGCCAGGTAGATCTCGCGGCCGGTGCCGAGGGTGCGGACGTTGCTCTCGGCATGGCCGAGTTCCTCGAGGAGGGCGGCCTCGATGGCGGGGCCGTCCGCGCCGGCCAGCCCCACCGCCCAGGCCGCGTAGCGAAACACCTGCAGCGGCTCCAGCCCGCCGATGTCGTCGAAGAACCAGGCGCAACTCGTCAGGCTCCGGAGCGCGCCGCGCTCCAGTTCCAGCAACTCCGCGGCGCGCACCAGTTCGGTGGCACCGAGGCCGGGCCGCGCATGCCGCGCCACGTAGGCCGCCACGCCCTCGGGCGCCGCGCCGATCGTGACACCGTAGCCATCCAGCGCCGCCCTGGCGTCGGTGAAGAGCGCCGGGGCCTCACGATCGTAGACCGCGTGGGCGGCGCTGGTGAGGCCGGCCATGGCCCGGCGGAGCGGGGCGCGCCAGGCCTGGCTGGTGGGCTCGTGCGCCGCGCCCTTGCAGCCGCAGTCGCTGCGCCAGCGCTCCACGCCGTGGCTGCAGCTCCAGGCGCTCGGCGCCAGCAGGCGCACCTCGTGAGTGGCGGGGTGCCGTGCCAGGTAGGAGGCGTAGTTCTCGACGGTGATCCCGGGCAGGCTCCGCACCGCCTCGATGGTCCGCGCCAGCGCCATCTCGCTGAAGCGATGGTGGTGGCCGTAGGTCTCGCCGTCGGTGGCCATGGACACCAGCGAGGGGGGCGCATCCGCGTCCGGCGTGGCGAGGAGCCGCGCCACCCAGGCCTCGGCATCGCGCACCAGGGGGCCGAAGGCCACGTCGTGGGCGATGTTCCCGTCGTAGGGGAAGACGGCGATGTGGCGGCCGCCGGTGGTCTGCACCAGGCCCGGGGCGCCGCCGGGTGGGAGCGGCGTCACCTGGTACGGCGCCAGCACGGTGAAGGCGATGCCTTCCTGCGCCAGTACGTCGAGCGTCTCCTCGTCCACCGCCGTCTCGGGGAGCCACATCCCCGCCGGCGCCCGCCCGAAGCGGCGCTCGAAGTCCGCGATCCCCCAGCGGACCTCCGTCACCTTTTCCCGCCGCGACGAGAGCGGCAGGATGGCGTGGTGGTACGGCATGGCGATGGCATTGCCGTGGCCCACGCGCGCGGCGCTGGCGCGATCGGCGGCCAGGATGGCGGCGTAGGTGTCCGGCGCCGCGTCCTCGAGCCACTCGAGCAGCGTGGGCCCGAAGTTGAAGCTGACCCACTCGTACAGGTTGAGGATCCGTGCAATGCGCCCGCCGGCGCCCGGGACCCGGGCGGCCGCCACCGGCCGGTAGCATTCCTGCTCGATGCGCTCGTTCCAGTCGTGCGCCGGGGTGGCCGAGGGCTCGCGCTCCACCTCGTCGAGCCAGGGATCCTCGCGCGGCGGCTGGTAGAAGTGACCATGGATGACGATCGACCGCCGCTGCATCATGCCTCCTCCGCTCCCGCGACGAGCGCCGCCGGAGCCTCCCGTGCCGCCCGAATCGCCGGGGCCATCGCCCCGAGCACCATCACCGTCACCAGCAGGCTTCCCGCCGAGAGCATCACGGTGGTGTCCCACGCGGGGAGTCCCGGCAGCAGGTCGGGCAGTGCCAGCCACACCGCCGGCCCGAACCACGCCCCCACCAGCACCCCGGTCACGCCCACCAGCAGCGCCTGACGCAGCACGAAGCCGATCACCTGCCCGCGCCGGGCCCCAGTGGCCCGGCGGATGCCGAGCGTAGGTCGGAGCGAGAGCACCCAGAGCCGCGCGAAGGCCGCGAGACCCAGGACCGCCAGCCCCAGCAGCAGCAGCGCCTCCACCCCGAGCCAGCGGCCGAACCACGTGCCGGGCGCTGCCTCGCGGGCCAGCCTGTCCGGCATGAGTTCCCCGGCACCCAGCGCCATCACCGTCGGCTTCACGCCGCCCGGCGGGACCAGCACCTCCGCCGTGACCGGGGGGGCCTGCAGCACGCCCACCCACGCCTGCTCGGGCGGGAGCTGGCCCGCGCCGAAGCCCGCGCCGGTGAAGTCGCTCACCACGCCCACCACCGTGTACCAGCGGGTGCGGTCGTCCCCGAGCTGGATGCCCCGACCGAGGGCCGCGCCATTCTCGAACCAGCCGTTGGCGAGCGACTGGCTCACCACCGCCACCGGCGCGGCGGTCCGGGTGTCGCCGGCGTCCAGCAGGCGGCCGGCCACCAGCCGCACGCCGAGGAGGCCGAAGGTGTCCGGGCTCACGAAGTAGTGCACGGCGAGCGGCCGCAGGAACCGCGCGTAGATCCCGCCGCGATAGCACTGGCCACAGTCGGTGGTGATCCGCGCCACCGGGCCGAGCCCCAGGTGCGTGCCTGCGCCGGCCACGCTCACCCCGGGAGCCGCCTCGAGGAGCGACGCATACGCCGCGCTCCGCGCGGCGCTGTCGGCCACGCTGAAGGATGCGGGGTACAAGGTGCCGGTCACCTGGCCGGCGTGTGTGGTGCCACCCAGGTGGCGGAGCAGGATCACGCTCGTGGTGAGCGCAATGAGGCAGGTGCCGAGCTGCAGCAGGGCGGGGAAGAAGAACGCCACTGGCGTGGCTTCCACCTCCACCACCCGGCGGCGGGCGGTGAAGAACGCGGGGAACTCCGCCCCGAGGAGGAGCACCACTCCGAGCCCCGCCGCCAGTGCGGCGAGGACCTGCGGGTGGGTCGGGAGCACAGTGCCGGGCCAGTCGTGCACCGCGAGGCGCCCGAGGCCAAGGGCGGCCGGGGTGCCGCCGCCCGCGGCGAGCAGGTACACGGCCAGCCCCTCGAGCAGGCTCGCGGCCACGAGCACCGTGCGGGAGGCGCCCACCGCGCGGCGCACCGCCACCTCTNCCTCCACCCCGAGCCAGCGGCCGAACCACGCGCCCGGCGCCGCCTCCCGGCCGAGCCGGTCCGGCATGGGCTCGCCCGGACCCAGCGCCACCACCGTCGGCTTCACGCCACCGGGCGGCACCAGCACCTCCGCTGTGCCCGGGGGCTCCTGCAGCACGCCCACCCAGGCCTGCTCGGCCGGAAGCTGGCCCGCGCCGAAGCCCGCGCCGGTGAAGTCACTCACCACGCCCACTACCGTGTACCAGCGGGTGCGGTCGTCCCCGAGCTGGATGCCCCGGCCGAGCGGCGCTCCGTTCTCGAACCACCCGTTGGCGAGTGACTGGCTCACCACCGCCACCGGCGCCGCCGTCCGGGTGTCGCCCGCATCGAGCAGGCGGCCCGCCACCAGCCGCACGCCGAGGAGGCGGAAGGTGTCCGGGCTCACGAAGTAGTGCACGGCGAGCGGCCGCAGGAAGCGCGCGTAGATCCCGCCGCGATAGCACTGGCCACAGTCGGTGGTGATGCGCGCCACGGGGCCGAGTCCCAGGTGCGTGCCGGCGCCGGCCACGCTCACCCCGGGAGCCGCGTTGAGGAGGGACGCATACTGCGCGCTCCGCGTGGTGCTGTCGGCCATGGTGAAGGACGCGGGGTACAAGGTGCCCGCCACCTGGCCCGGCCGCTCCGCGCCACCGAGGTGGCGGAGCAGGATCACGCTCGTGGTGAGTGCAATGAGGCAGGTGCCGAGCTGCAGGAGGGCGGGGAAGAAGAACGCCACCGGCGTGGCTTCCACCTCCACCACCCGGCGCCGCGTGGTGAAGCAGGCAGGGAACTCCGCGCCGAGGAGCAGCGCCACCCCGAGCCCGGCCGCGATCGCGGCGAGGACCTGCGGGTGGGCCGGAAGCACCGTGCCGGGCCAGTCGTGCGCCGCGAGGCGCCCGAGGCCAAGAGCGGCCGGGGTGCCGCCGCCCGCGGCGAGCAGGTACACGGCCAGCCCCTCGAGCAGGCTCGCGGCCACGAGCACCGTGCGGGAGGCGCCCACGGCACGGCGCACCGCCACTTCCCCCTCGCGGGCGCTGGCGCGGGCGAACCAGAGCAGGAGCAGGGTCACCAGCGCCACGGCCGCCGTGGCCACCGCGGCCGCCAGCAGGAAGCCGAAGAGGCCCTCCACGGTGGCGGCCTGCGCCATCGCCACCGTGGTGCGCGGGGTGGCGACGGGCAGGCCGTCGAGCGAGCTGGGGAAGGGAGGAAGCTGGAGCTGGCTGGCCGCGCCGTGGCCCGGGACCAGGAGCCGCGCCACCGGGCCGAGCGCCGCGAGGGCCAGGGCGCCCGACGCGGCCACCACCAGTGCGGTCCCGCGGTACATCCGGGCCCCGCTCGCCGCCGTGGCGAGCGCGGCGGTGAGTCCCCGCCTCAGGCGCCCGCGCCCTCGCGGCCCGCCAGCACCGCCTGGACCGTGGCGAGGACGTCGGGGAAGCAGTGGTCACGGTCCCACTGCTCGGCCGCGGCCTTCTGGGCCTCGGCGAGGTTGTCGGCGCCCGGCCGGAGCGCCGAGAGCAGGAACTCGGCGTCGGCACAGTGCTCGGTGAAGCGCTTGATGGCGTAGTCGGTGACCGCGCCGGTGGAGATGATGAACTGCCAGTCGGAGCCCATGGCCAGCAGCATGGCGCGCGCGGCCTGCGCCAGCACGGGGCGGCGCGCCTGGTCCTGCAGCGCGCCGGGCGCCAGGGCCCAGAAATTCTCCTCGATGGCCCAGAGCCGGGGCCAGGTCCAGTCGGTGCCCGGGTTGAGCCACATGCTGAAGTCGCCGTTGGCGCCCCAGCTGCCGGTGATCAGGTCCATGCCGCTCGCGGGCGGGTGCGCGTGCAGGTGCCCGCCGGCGGTGATGGGCCGGATGCGCTGCTGCTTGCCCAGGCTCCGGTAGAGCTGGCCCAGGAACTCCACCCCCTCGAACCACCAGTGCCCGAAGAGCTCGGTGTCGAACGGCACCGCCACCAGGCGGTCCTCGGCCGCGGGCAGCTGGCCCGCCATCTTCTCGAGCAGCGAGGCGAAGTGGCGCGCGTGCACGCCGGCGCGCCCGGCGGCCTCGGCCGGGTCGTACGGCTCCTTGCTGCCGAGGTCCGAGCCCGGCGCGCTCACCCGCCAGTACTTGAGGCCGCCGGGCCAGCGGATCTTGTGGAACTCGAGGTACCACTCGTCGCCCGGGTAGCCTCCTGGCGGCTCCACACCTGGCGCGAGGAGATGGGGTCGCGCGCAAAGCAGCCACACCGCTCGGGCCGCCCTCGCTGAGGACGTCGTAGGCGAAGTACGGCGAGTTGGCGGGCACGTGGCCGCTCGGCGGCCGGCGCTTGGGTGCCGAGCCGCCGATGACGCCACTCGCCCCAGTCGGCGCCGTAGAGCTCGAAGGCCTGCCCGGCGTCCACCAGGTGGCTGTCCACGAAGAAGTACTTGAAGCCCGCCTCGGCGACGTGCACCTCGATGCCCGCCCGGTGGCGCCCGGCGCCCGGCGCCGCCGGGAGCGGGGCCCAGGGCCCCGCCGGACGGTAGGCGCACTCGGGCAGCCACACCCCCTCCGGCTTCCGCCCGAAGAGCCGCTGGTGCTCCGCATAGCCGAGCTGCAGCTGGAGCCGGATCGACTCGTCGCGCGCCAGCAGCGGCAGGAAGCCGTGCGTGGCACCCGAGGAGATGAGCTCCACCCGCCCCGCGTCGAGGTGCCGGCGGAAGGCGGCGATCAGGTCGCCGCCCTCGCGATGGAACAGCTGCCGGAGGCCCAGCAGGTGGCTCCGCCAGAAGTGGGCGATCGGCAGCAGGTGCTCGTCGCCCGTCTCCGCGAGGGAGGTCTCCGCCTCGGCGCAGGTCTCCATGCGCTGGGTGAAGTAGGCCTCGAGCTCGGTGACGAAGTCGGGACTCGCCAGCTGGTTGGCCAGCACCGGCGTGATCCCGATGGTGAGCGGGGACGCCACGTCCTCCGCCGCCAGGCGGTCCAGGGTGTGCAGGAGCGGGAGGTAGGTGTCGAGCGCCGCCTCACAGATCCAGTCGCTGCCGTGCGGCCAGCGGCCGTGGTTCAGGACCCAGGGCAGGTGGCTGTGGAGCGCCAGGACGAAGTCCATCGTTCCCTCCCTCACCGCTCGACCACCGGCGGCTGCGCCAGGATGCGCTGGTAGACCTCGAGATACTTCCCGGAGGAGCGGTCCCACGAGAAGTCCATGGCCATGGCGTTCCGCATCATCTCTTCCCACGGCGCGCCACGGTGGTAGCGGTCCATCACGTGCCGCGCCACGCGGAGCAGGTCTTCCGAGCTGTACTCGTCGAACAGGAAGCCGGTCTCGCCGTCCCGGATGGTGTCGGCCAGGCCGCCCACGCGACGGGCCAACGGGATGGCGCCGTAGCGCTCCGCCCGCAGCTGCGCCAGGCCGCACGGCTCATAGAGCGACGGCATCAGGTAGATGTCCGCCCCCGCCATCAGCCGGTGCTCCAGCCGCTCGCTGAAGCCCAGGTGCACGCTGATCCGGTCGGGCCAGCGCGCCTCCCACATCTTGAGCAGCTGCTCGTACTTTGGCTCCCCGGTGCCGAGGAAGATGAACTGCGCCTCGAGCATGAAGAGGGTGTACTCGCCGGTGATGAGCTCCAGGCCCTTCTGGTGCGTCATCCGCGCCGTCATGGCGAAGAGCGGGATCTTCCGCCGCTGCGGCAGCCCGAAGCTCCGCTGCAGCGCCGCCTTGCAGCGCGCCTTCCCCTCGAGGTCCTCGGGGGAGTAGTTGGCGGTGATGTGCGGGTCAGTGGCCGGGTCCCATTCCTTCGGGTCGAGGCCGTTGACGATCCCCGAGAACCGGTCGCCGAGCCACAGGAAGACGTCGTGGAGGCCGAAGCCGCCCACGGGGGTGCGGAGCTCGTGCGCGTGCGTGGGGCTCACCGTGGTGACGGCGTCGGCAAACTTGAGCCCGCCCTTGAGCAGGTTCAGCTTGTCGTGCCACTCCAGCCACTCCCAGGTGTAGAGCTCCCACGGGAGCCCGATCTCCGGCATCCCATTGGGGGAGAAGTGGCCCTGGAAGCCGGCGTTGTGCACCGACACCACCGTGCGGATCCCCTGCGCGAACTGCGCGTGCTGGTGGTAGGTGCGGAGGTAGATCGGGGCCAGTGCCGTGTGCCAGTCGTGGCAGTGCAGGACGCACGGTGTCCGGGTGACCCGGTGCAGGGACTCGAGCGCCGCCCGGCAGAAGAAGGCCCAGCGGAGCAGGTTGTCGCCGTAGTCGGCGCCGCCCTCGCCGTAGAGCCCCGCGCGGTCGAAGTACGGGTGCTCGATGCAGTAGACCTTGGCCTTGCCGGGCTCGGTGGGAATGCGCCAGAGCCGGGCTTCCTCGTGGCGTGGGCCCACCTGCACCGCGAAAGGCCCGGCCACCCGCTCGAGCCCGGTGGCCGCACTCCGCACCGAGCGGTGCAGCGGGATCACCACGGCCACCGGGATCCCCTTGGCGGCCTGGCTGGCCGCCAGGCCCGCCACCGCCTCGGCCAGGCCGCCGGTGCGTGCCAGCCAGCCGTACTCGGCCGCCAGGTGCACGATGCTCACCGGCGTGCCGTCAGGCATCGAGAGGGCGCTGGGCTCGCTCATGCGCGCTCCTTACGCGGGCTGGACGCTGGCGGGGGCCTCCCCGCGCATGGCGGGGACGTAGTAGTCGCGGGCGTAGTCCTGCAGCATGCGGCGGGCGGTGAAATGCTCGCCGGCTTCCTTGAGCGCGTGCTTCATCCGCTGCAGCCACTCCACCGGGATCCCGCGCGCGTTCCGCTTGTAGAACGTGGGCACCACCTGCTGCTCCAGCAGGTCGTAGAGCCGGTCGGCATCGGCCTGGTCGGCGTCCTCGCCGGGCTGGAGCGGGGGGATGGCCCAGCCGTTGAGGCCGGTGTAGCCCTCGGCCCACCACCCATCGAGGGTGCTGAGCTGCGGCACGGCGTTGAGGCCCGCCTTCATGCCGCTCGTCCCGCTGGCCTCGAGGGCACCCGCGGCACGTTCATCCACAGGTCCACGCCCTCCACCAGGCGGTGGGCCAGGTGCATGTCGTAGTCCTCGATGAACGCCACCCGGCCCTGGAGCCTCGGGTCGCGGGTGTAGGTGTACACCTCCTGCAACACTTCCTTGCCCCCCTGGTCTTCGGGGTGCGCCTTGCCGGCGAAGATGATCTGCACCGGGCGCCAGGGGTTCACCAGCAGCTCGCGCAGCCGGTCGAAGTCGCGGAACAGGAGCGAGGCGCGCTTGTAGGTGGCAAAGCGCCGCGCAAAGCCGATGGTGAGCGCGTTGCTGTTGAGCAGCGTGCCCGCGCCCACCACGTGCGCGGCCTCCTTCCACCGCTCGGCCCAGCGCCGCCGCGCCTCCTCGCGGGCGTGGGCCAGGAGCGCGTCCTTGAGCTCGCAGTGGAGCTGCCAGAGCTCGCCGTCGTCGAGCGTGAGCACGGTGTCCCAGAAGCCCGGCTCGTCCACCAGCTCGCTCCAGCCCTCGCCGAAGTGGCGGTCGAGCAGCCCGCGCATGGGGCCCGACATCCAGGTGGGGAGGTGGACGCCGTTGGTGACGCTCCCGATCGGCACCTCCTCCGGCGCCAGCTGCGGCCACAGCGGCCGCCAGATCTCGCGCGACACCTCGCCGTGCTTGGCCGCCACGCCGTTCACCCGGCTCGAGAGCCGGATGGCGGTGGCCGTCATGTGGAAGGTGGCGTGTCCGTCCTCCGGGTGCGAGCCGATCGCGGCGAGCTGCTCCGGCGTGATCCCCATCTCCTCGTGGATGGAGCCCGCGCACGCCAGCACCTGGTCCAGCCCGAAGCGGTCGTGACCCGCGGGGACCGGGGTGTGGGTGGTGAAGATGCTCCGGCTGCGCACGTCCTCCACCGCCTCGGTGTAGCTCATCCCCGCCGCGAGGTGCTCGCGCAGCCGCTCGATCAGCATGAATGCCGCATGCCCCTCGTTGGCGTGCCACGCCGCCGGGTCGATGCCCACCGCGCGCAGCACCCGGACGCCGCCCACGCCGAGCAGCCACTCCTGCCGCAGGCGCATGTCGGGGCCGCCCGCGTAGAGCTTGCTGGTCAGCTCGCGGTCGGCCGGGTCGTTCTCCTCGAGGTTGGTGTCGAGGAGGTACACCGGCACGCGCCCCACCAGCATCCGCCACGCCGCCAGGTGCACCGCGCGGCCGAAGGTCCGCACCACCGTCAGGTAGGGCTCGCCGTTGGGGCCGGGGATGCGGGTGAGCGGGGTGGATTCCGGGGTGAAGCGGGCGTCGCTGTCTTCCTGCCAGCCGTCGATCCGCAGGCGCTGGTCGAAGTAGCCCTTGGTGTAGAAGAGGCCGATGCCCACCAGGGGGATGCCGAGGTCGCTCGCCGCCTTGCAGTGGTCGCCGGCCAGGATGCCGAGGCCGCCGGAGTAGATCGGCACCGAGTTGTGCAGGCCGAACTCGGCGCAGAAGTACGCCACCGGCCGCTCGAGGCCGGCATGGTGCGCATGGAACCAGGTGTTGGGGCCCTGCAGGGCGCGGGTGGCGGTGTCCATCACCCGGTCGTACAGCACCAGGAAGGCCGGGTCGGTGGCGCAGGCCGCCAGCCGCGCCGGGTCCACCCGCCGCAGCAGCTCAATGGGGTTGTGCTTGGTCAGCGACCAGAGCGCCTCGTCGATCCGGCGGAACACCTGCCGGGCATCCGTGGACCAGCTCCACCAGAGGTTGGTTGCGAGGGTCGAGAGCCCCTCGATACGGGGCGGGAGATACGGGATGCGAACGCGCGGCTGGGTCATGACACTCCGCAAAAAGGGCGGGTCGCGGACTGGCAGCGGGAACCTATCACCCCCGGGCCGTGGGGGGAACGGGCGTCCGCCGAGGGACGAAATTGTAGCGCAGGGGAGCCACTCCGGAGGCCTCGGGCCCCGCGCCCGGCCGGTCCCGGGGCAAGAAAGGGGCCGCCTTTCGTCGGAAAGGCGGCCCCGCGCCCCGCACATCGCCAGGTCCGCTTAGCGCTTGATGGGCTTGTACTTGACCCGGTGCGGCTGGTTGGCGTCCACGCCCTTCCGGCGCTTGAGGTCGGCGGTGTAGTCCTGGTAGTTGCCTTCGAACCACACCACCTCGCTGTTCCCCTCGAACGCCAGGATGTGGGTGGCGATGCGGTCGAGGAACCAGCGGTCGTGGCTGATCACCACGGCGCAGCCGGCGAAGCCGAGCAGGGCCTCCTCCAGCGCCCGCAGGGTGTCGACGTCGAGGTCGTTGGTGGGCTCGTCGAGGAGGAGCAGGTTGCCGCCGCTCTTGAGCAGCTTGGCCAGGTGCAGCCGGTTCCGCTCGCCGCCCGAGAGGACGCCCACCTTCTTCTGCTGGTCGGCACCGCGGAAGTTGAAGCCGGCGGAGTAGGCGCGGGCGTTCACCTTGCGGTTGCCGAACTGGAACTCGTCGAGCCCGCCCGAGATCTCCTCGTACACCGTCTTGCCGGCGTCGAGGGAATCGCGGTCCTGGTTCACGTAGGCGAGCTGCACCGTCTTGCCCACCACCAGCTCGCCCGCGTCCGGCGTCTCCTGGCCCGCGATCATGCGGAACAGCGTCGTCTTGCCGGCGCCGTTGGGCCCGATGATCCCCACGATGCCGCCGCGCGGCAGCGAGAAGTTGAGGTTCTCGAACAGGAGCTGGTCGCCAAACGCCTTCGACACGCTCCTGGCGACGACCACCTCCTCGCCGAGCCGCTCCGGCACCGGGATCAGGATTTCCGCCGACCCCTCCTGCTGCCGCTCCGCCTCGGCGCGCAGCTCCTCGTAGCGCTGGATGCGCGCCTTGCTCTTGGCCTGCCGCGCCCGCGGCGACATGCGGATCCACTCGAGCTCGTGCGCCAGGGTGCGCTGCCGCGCGGAGGCGGCCTTCTCCTCCTGCGCCATCCGCTTCTGCTTCTGCTCCAGCCAGCTCGAGTAGTTGCCCTCCCACGGGATCCCCTCGCCCTGGTAGAGCTCGAGGATCCACTTGGCCACGTTGTCGAGGAAGTAGCGGTCGTGCGTCACGGCCACCACGGTGCCCTTGAACTCGGCCAGGAACCGCTCCAGCCACCACACGCTCTCGGCGTCGAGGTGGTTGGTGGGCTCGTCGAGCAGCAGCATGTCCGGCTCCGAGAGGAGCAGCCGGCAGAGCGCCACGCGGCGGCGCTCGCCGCCCGAGATCTTCGCCACGTCGGCGTCACCTGGCGGGAGCCGGAGCGCATCCATGGCGAGGTCGATCTTGTGGTCGAGCTCCCAGAGGCCGAGCGCGTCGATCCGCTCCTGGATGCGGCCCTGCTTCTCCAGGAGCTTGTTCATCGCGTCGTCGTCCATCGGCTCGGCGAACTTCATCGAGATCTCGTTGAAGTCGTCGAGGAGCTTCCGCTGCTCGGCCACGCCCTCCTCGACGTTGCCGCGCACGTCCTTGGCGGGGTCGAGCTGGGGCTCCTGCGGCAGGTACCCGATCTTGGTGCCGGGCAGTGGGCGCGCGTCGCCGATGAAGTCCTTGTCCACGCCGGCCATGATCTTGAGCAGCGTCGATTTCCCGGCGCCGTTGCCGCCGAGGACGCCGATCTTGGCACCGGGGTAGAACGAGAGGTAGATCCCCTTGAGGATCTCCTTGGAGGGGGGCACGACCTTGCGGAGGTCGCGCATCGTGAAGATGTATTCGCCGGCCATAGGGCGGGGAACCTAGGCGGTCCCCCCTCCCCGCGCCACTCTCTCATCGACCTTCCGCATCGAACGCGCGGCCTATAGGCCGCGCCTACGCGCCGCGCCGCCTCTGGCACCCCAAACGCGAAGGGCGCCCCGACGGGAGCGCCCTTGAATCCGCGGTGCAGCGTGCTGCGGAGGTTACGACAGGTTCTTGTTCGCGATCTTCGCGAGGTCGAACATGGTGACCTGGTCCTTCTTGAACAGCGGCTTGAGCTTCGCGTCGGCGTTGATGGCGCGCTTGTTCTTCTTGTCCTGCAGGCCGTTCTTCTTGATGTAGACCCACAGCTTCTTGATGACCTCGGTGCGCGGCACGGCCTTGTCGCCGATCACGGCCGCGAGCGTGGCGCTCGGGGTCATGGGCTTCATAAACGCCGCGCTCGGCTTCCGCTTCGCCTTCGGGGCGGCCTTCTTCGCGCTCTTCTTCGCAGCCTTCTTCTTCGTGGCCATCGAGAGCCTCCGTTGAGGGGAACTGGTGGGTCTGGCGCCCGAACCCGCTGCGCCGTCCGTGACCCAAAGTAAGGGGTTGCCCCGCAGGTGCAAGAGGGAAATCGGCCGTTTCCCCTCGGAAGGGGGGCCAGTTTCCGAGGGAAAACGGGGCCGGCGGACCCCGGGACCCTCTGGTTCCCCCCGGGCAGCGGGCTATGTTCCCTCGGAACCTCCACCCAAGGATGGCCGGAATGCTGCCTCTCCTCGCCCGTGTGCTCCTGCCGGGCGTCCTCATTTTTCCCTCGGAAACGCACCTCCCCGCGCCCGTGGCGCCGCCCGCCTGCACCCGCACGGCCGGCCTCACGCTCCCCGAGGGGTTCTGCGCCGTCGTCGTGGCGCAGGGCCTCGGCAACGTGCGCCAGCTCGCCGTGGGTCCCGGGGGCGAGCTCTACGCCGCGCTCCGTGGCGACAACGGCGGGCTCCTCCGCCTGCGCGACACCGACGGCGACGGCACCGCCGACCGCACCGACCGCCTCTTCGGCGAGGGCGGCACCGGGATCGCCGTGCACGACGGCCATCTCTGGCTCGCCACGCCCGACCGCATCCTCCGCTGGAAGCTCCCCGCCCCCACGGTCGCCACCCTCGGTGCGCCCGAGGTCGTGGTGACCGGGATGCCGACGGGCGGCCACCAGGAAAAGACCTTCGCCTTCCTCGGGGGCGACACCCTGATCGTCAATTTCGGCTCGGCCACCAACAGCTGTCAGGTGAGCGACCGCGCCGTCCGCTCCCCCGGGAAGGACCCGTGCACCGAGCTCGAGGGGCGCGCCGGCCTCTGGCGCTTCAGCGCCAGCAAGCTGAACCAGCGCCCCGGCGACGGCATCCGCCACGCCACCGGGCTCCGCAACGCCATGGCCCTCGGCGTGGAGCCGGCGACGGGCAAGCTCTTCGCCTCGCCCCACGGCCGTGACCAGCTCTCGGCCAACTGGGGCTTCACCGACCAGCAGAATGCCGAGCTGCCCTCGGAGGAGTTCATGCTGGTGGAGCCGGGCGACGACTTCGGCTGGCCGTACTGCTACTACGACCAGGTCCAGCAGCAGAAGGTCCTCGCCCCCGAGTACGGCGGCGACGGCCGGGCCACCGGCCGCTGCGCCGGCAAGAAGGCGCCGCTCATCGGCTTCCCCGGGCACTGGGCGCCGATGGCCATCCTCTTCGCCAGCGGGACGCAGTTCCCCGAGGCGTACCGCCGCGGCGCGTTCATTGCCTTCCACGGCTCATGGAACCGCGCCCCGCTGCCGCAGCAGGGCTACCGCGTCGTCTTCGCCCCCTTCGGCGCCGACGGCCGGCCCACGGGCCAGTACCAGACCTTCGCCACCTCCTCCGAGGGCGACACCGCGCTCCGCCCCGCCGGCCTCGCGTGGGCGGCGGACGGCTCGCTCTACATCGGCAGCGAGCGGGGCGGGACCATCTGGAAGGTCATGGTGGCGCGCTGATGCGGCGCTCGGCGTGGGGTTCACCGCAGAGGCGCGGAGGCGCGGAGGGCCGCAGAGAGACCTGAGGACACGGAGTGGAGGACGGCCTATAGGGGGGAGTGCGGTGATGGGAGGATGCCCTTGTCATGGCAGCAGGCGCAAGGCTCCCGTGCCGGACCTGGACTGACACCCACAACAACAAAGCGGGGCTCGTCTCGAGACGAGCCCCGCTTTGTGCGTGGAGGTCCTCCGCGGCCCTCCGCGCCTCCGCGTCCCTGCGGTAAAATCGCGCCGATGCAGACACTCCGGCTCCGCTAGCGCCCGAGCACCCGTGCCACCGCCCGCAGGTCGGCGTCGATCTCGATGGGCCGGTTGGCCCGCGTCGGCGGCGGGATGGTGTCCTGGTGGTACGTGAGCAGCACCCCCGGGTCCTTGAGCACGTGGCCGGTCAGCACCGCCATCACCCGGTCATCCCGCCCGATGATCCCCTCGGCATGGAGCCGCCGGGCGCCCGCCACGCTGGCCGCGCTGGCCGGCTCGCAGCCCACGCCCGCCGCGTCGATGACCGCCTTGGCCTCGAGGATCTCGGCGTCCGTCACCGAGGTGACCACGCCGTCGGTCTCGCGGATGGTCTGCACCGCCCGGTCCCAGCTCGCCGGGTCGCCGATCTTGATGGCCGTGGCGATGGTCTCGGCCTTCACCGTGCGCCGCGCCGCGAAGCCCTCGGCGAACCCCTGCGCGAACGGCGCCGCCCCCGCCGCCTGCACCGACGCGATCCGCGGCACCCGGTCGATGAGGCCGAGCGCCTTCGCCTCCCGCAGCGCCTTCCCGAAGGCCGCGGTGTTCCCGAGGTTCCCCGCCGGCAGCACGATCCACTCGGGCACGTCCCAGCAGAGCTGGTGCAGCAGCTCGAGGACGATGGTCTTCTGCCCCTCGAGCCGGTACGGGTTGATGGAGTTGAGCAGGTACACGCCGAGCTCGTCGGCCGCCTGCTGCACCAGCCGGAGGCAGGCGTCGAAGTCGCCGCGCACCAGCAGTGTCTTCGCGCCGTACGCCAGCGACTGCGCCAGCTTCCCGAGCGCCACCTGGCCCGCGGGGACGAAGACGAGCGCCGGGATGCCGGCCTGCGCCCCGTACGCCGCGAGCGCGGCCGAGGTGTTCCCCGTCGAGGCGCAGGCGATGGCGCTGGCGCCGAGCCGCGCGGCCTGCGTCACCCCGACGGTCATGCCGCGGTCCTTGAAGCTGCCGGTGGGGTTGTGGCCCTCGTGCTTCACCCGCAGGTGGGGCAGGCCCGCCCACTCGGCGATGGCCGGGCGGCGGAGCAGGGGAGTGTTCCCCTCGGGGTGGGTCACCGCGCGCTCGCCGGCACTGGGCAGCACCAGCTCGCGGTAGCGCCAGACGCCCGACAGGTTCACGTCGTTCCGCTGCCCCCAGCGCTCCTCGAACAGCCGCCGGAGCGACGCGCCATCCTCGGCGGGCGGGGTGTGCTCCAGGGCCAGCAGCCCGCCGCAGGCGCAGCGGACCCGGGGATCGAGCTCGTCGTAGCTGGCCCGGCACTGGTCGCAGCGCTGCACGCTCGTCATGCGGGGCCCTCCAGCACCTGCGCGCCCTGGCGGCTCACGTCCGCCACCCGGGTCACGCTCTCCACGCCCGCGGCGGCGTACGCGGCGCGCATGGCGGCCGCGATCCGCTCGCCCGCGGCGTCGCTCTCCGCAAACGCGAAGGCCGTGGGCCCGGACCCCGAGATGGAGCAGCCCAGCGCGCCGGCCGCGAGCGCCGCCGCCTTGGCCTCGCGGAACCCGGGCAGGAGCGGCGCCCGCGCCGGCTCGGCGATGCGGTCGTCGAGGGCGCGGCGGAGCAGGGCCAGGTCGCCGGTGGCGAACGCCAGCACCATGGCCGCCACCTGGGCGGCCTGGTGCAGCGCCACGTCGCGGGGGAGGTCCTTGGGAAGGACGGCGCGCCCCTCGGCGGTGCGGAGCCGCTGGGCCGGGTGGGCCATCACCACGCGCAGGCCGGCGGGCACCGGCAGCTTCACGTAGTCGTAGCTGGCCGTGTCGCGGATCAGCACGATGCCACCCACCAGCGAGGGCAGGATGTTGTCGAGGTGCCACCCCGCCACGCACGCCTCCGCCGCGAGCGCCGCCTCGAGCAGCTGCCGCTCCGACAGCCCGAGGCCGAGCAGCCGGTCCGTGGCCACGGCGCCGGCCACGGCCGAGGCCGCGCTGCCGCCCTGGCCGCCGGAGAGGGGCAGCCCCTTGGTGATCGTCAGGGCAAGGCCCGCGTCGGTGCGCCCTGCCAGGCGGAGCGCTGCCTGCGCCGCGAGGGCCGCGGTGTTGGCGCCGGCCTCGCGTGGGAGGTCGGGATGGCCGGCGTCGTGGACCACCACGCCCGGCCGCGCGGCCGCTGCGGCCTCGACGATGTCCCCTGCTCCGGCCACGGCCATCCCCATGATGTCGAGCCCCGGCCCCACGTTGCCGACGGAGCCGGGCGCAAACACGCGCACCGAGGGGCGGGCGGCCGTCATCGGCGGGCCAGCGCCAGCACGTCGTTGAGCACGCCGGCGGCGGTGACCATCGGTCCGGCCCCCGGCCCGCGCACCACCAGCGGGTGCTCGTGATAGCGCGTGGTGGTGAACACCACCTGGTTGTCGGTCCCCTTGAGCGCCGCGAACGGGCTGTCCGCGCCCACCGCCTGCAGCCCCACCCGGAGCCGCCTCGGCGTCACCGTCGCGATGTAGCGCAGTACCTGCCCCTTCTGCTGCGCCGCACGGACCTTCTGGGCAAAGTGCTCGTCCCACGCGCTGAGGCGCGCCAGGAACTGCTTGAGCGGCAGCTTGGCCGCATCGGCCGGCACCAGCGACTCCGTGACCACCGCGCCCGGCTCTCCCTTGAAGCCCATCAGCCGACCCAGGATCAGCGCCTTCCGCGCCACGTCCTGGCCCGAGAGGTCCTCGCGCGGGTCGGGCTCGGTGTAGCCGGCGTGGATGGCCGCCTTGAGCGCCTCGGAGAACTTCTTCCAGCGCTCCAGCTCCGTGAGCAGGAAGCCGAGCGTCCCCGAGAGGCAGCCTTCGATGGACACCAGCTCGTCGCCCGTCTCCACCAGCTTGGCGAAGGTGTCCATCACCGGGAGCCCGGCGCCCACGGTGGCCTCGTGCCGCAGCCGCCGGCCATGTTTCGTGGCCAGGGCCGTCAGGGCCTCCGCCTCACGCGCGGGGCCGGCCAGTGGCTTCTTGTTGGCCAGCACCACGTCCATGCCGGCGGTGAGCGCGGCCTGCAGCACCGGGCCGGTCTCATCGGCGGTCACGTCCACCAGCACCGGGTGCGACAGCGCGTGCTTGAGCGCGCGGCGCACCGCATCCTCCGCCCTGTCGGCACGGCCGCCGTCGAGGTGCTTGAGGCTGTGCCCCTTCGCCTTCTCCCGCGCGATCACCTGCAGCCGGTGCGCCGAGAGCCCCGCGGGATCGAACACCACGCCGCTCCGGTCCGCCACGCCCACGATCCGCACCTTGGGCCCGTGGGCCGGCAGCTCCGCCACCAGCTCCCCGAAGCTCCGCCCGATGCGGCCAAAGCCGAGCAGGAAGACGTCCAGCCGGTCCCGCGGGGCCACCGAGCCACCGCCCACCTTGCCGAGCTGGAACGCCGCGTGGATGGCGCGCTGCGCGTCCGCCGCCTGCGGCTCGTCCACCACCGCCGAGATGTTGAGCTCACTCGAACCCTGCGCAATGGCGACGACGTTGATGCCCGCCTGCGCCAGCGCCGAGAACACCCGCTGCGCCACGCCCGGCGTCCCCGCCATGCCGAGGCCCACCACGGCCAGCGTGGCCACGCCCGTGCGGACGCTCACCCCGTCGATCTCGCGATGGGTGATCTCGTCGCGGAACGCCTCGGCCAGGCAGGCGCGCGCGCGCTCGGCCGCGGGGGCCGGCACGCACAGGCAGATCGAGTGCTCGCTGCTGGCCTGCGAGATGAGCGACACCGAGATCTGCTCCCGCATCAGCGCCGCGAACGTCCGCGCCGCCACGCCCGGGACCCCGATCATCCCGTTCCCCTCGACGGTGAGGAGCGCCTGCCCCGTGGCCGCCGAGAGCGCCTTCACCGGCACGTCGAGCCCGGTGGCCCGCTCGGAGACCTCGGTGCCCACCTGCGCCGGCTCCGCAAACGGCCGCACGAACAGCGGCACCCCGCGCCCGATGATCGGCGTGAGCGCCCGTGGGTGCAGCACCTTGGCGCCGTAGTAGGCCAGCTCCGCCGCCTCCCGCACGTTGAGCTGCGGCAGCACCCGGGCATCCGGCACCACCCGCGGGTCGCTGGTGAGCAGGCCCGGCACGTCCTTCCAGAGGTGCACCGCGCGCGCCCCGAGGGCGCGACCCACCAGCGCCGCCGTCAGGTCGGAGCCCCCGCGCCCGAGCGTCGTCACCTCGCCGGCGGGCGTGGCGCCGATGAAGCCGGTGACGATCGGCGTGAACCCCTGCTTGAGCAGCGGCTGCAGCGCCTTCCGGAGCCGGGCGTCCGTCCGCTCCAGGTCCGGGGACGCGTTCTGGAAGTGGCTGTCGGTCACCACCACCCCGGCGGCGTCCACATAGCGGGTCTTCACGCCGGCGGAGAGCAGGGCGGCGGTCACCAGCCGGGCGCTCAGCCGCTCGCCGCGCGCCACCAGGAAGTCGCTGGTGCGCGGGGTGAGTTCCTTCAGGATGGCGAGGCCCTTGGCCAGCGACTCGAGCTCGTCGAGCTGCGCATCGAAGAACGCCAGCAGTTCGTGCCGGGTGCCGGCCTGGGTGATGAGCGACCGCGCCGCGTCGTGGTGCCGCTGCCGCAGGGTGGCGACGGCGCGGCTGGCGCCCAGCACGTCGCCGGCTTGCGCCCGCGCCGCCACGTCGAGGAGGAGGTCGGTGACCCCGGCCATGGCCGAGACCACGACGGCGCGCGGGCCGGGCCAGCCCTGGATCAGGCTCGCCGCGTGGCGTACCGCCGCCGCGTCCGCGAGGGACGCGCCGCCGAACTTGTGGATGTCGAGTTGGGATGTGCCGCGAGGCATAGTCTCGGAAGGATACCACGCGCCCCGACGGCGCGGAACGGGGCGCGTCACGGCCCTGCCACGCGTCCGTGCCCGCGCCGGTCCGGTCCCCCGGTTCCCCATTCCCGTGCCCCGTCCTAACTTCTCTTCATGCTCGCGATCCTGAAGCTGCTGCAGTCCCTGTTCAAGACGCTCCACTCCCAGGGCACCCCCGGGCAGGTGGCGGCCGGTATCATGCTCGGCGCCGGCCTCGGGCTCTCGCCCATCCTGTCCGGGCACAACCTCGTGCTGTTCGCGGCGCTGGTGCTCCTCAACGTGAGCTTCGGCGGGGGCATGCTCGGCATGGCGCTCTTCACGCCACTCGGGTTCCTGCTGGATCCGGTCTTCAACCGGCTCGGCTTCGCGCTGCTGGATGCGCCGGGGCTGCAGGGCCTCTGGACCAGCCTCTACAACACGCCGCTCGTCCCCTACACCAGCTTCAACAACACCGTCACCCTCGGGGCGCTGGCCGCGTGGGTGGTGCTCGCCCTGCCCATCTACGTCGGCGCCAAGGCCGCCATCAGCACCTACCGGACCAAGTACGGCGTCCGGGTGGAGAACAGCCGCCTGATGAAGGCCGTCAAGGCGAGCAAGGTCTACAACGTCTACACCTGGTTCCGGCCCGAATGAGCACCGACACCGCGCCGGAGCGCTTCAAGGTCTTCCGCTGGCGGGCCATCGGCCCGCTGCTGCTGTTCTTCCTGCTGCTCGTGGTCCTGTGGATGCTCTTCGCCGACGCGCTCGCCCGGCGGCAGGCGCAGGATGCCATGGAGGAGATGCTCGGCACGCAGGTGGACCTGGACCGCCTGACCATCCGCGAGTCCGACGCGGCCGTGGACCTGGCGGGCCTCGCCATCGCCGACCCGCGCGACCCGATGCGGAACCTGCTCGAGGCCGGCGGGATCACCATCGACCTCGACCCGGTCCCGCTCGCCGAGAAGAAGATCGTCATCGACCGGCTCTCGCTCTCGGGCCTCCAGTTCCTCACCGCCCGGCGCGAGCCCGCCCGGCCGGCCGATCCCAACAGCCCCGCCGCGAAGCTCCTCGCCGAGACCTCGGGCTGGGCCCGCGAGAAGTTCCAGTTCCCCAAGCTGGTGATGGGCCGGGTGGACTCGGTGAAGAACCTGGTGCTCAACCCCGAGCAGCTCGGCACCGTGAAGGCCGCGCAGGCGTTTGCCGGCCGCGTGGATTCCGTGAAGGGCGACTTCGAGCAGCAGGTCACCGCCCTCAACGTGAAGGACCTGGTCGATTCCTCGACGGCGCTCGCCAACCGCCTGGCGAACCTCGATCCCAAGAAGCTCGGCGTGTCGGGGATCCAGTCCACCGTCTCCTCGGTGCGCCAGACCATCCAGCGCCTCGAGCGCACCGAGCGCGCCCTCGGCGACCTCGAGAAGACCGCCCGCACCTCCCTCGGCGCCCTGCAGGCCGGCCTCGGCGACGTCAACGAGGCCCGCAAGCGCGACTACGCCTTTGCCATGGGCCTGCTCCAGCTCCCGAGCCTCGATGCGCCCAACATCAGCGGCGCCCTCTTCGGCCAGCCGAGCACCGACTACTTCGAGACCGCGCTGGCCTACGCCCGCGTGCTCGAGCGCTACGTGCCACCGGGCCTCCAGCCCTGGAAGCGCCCCGGCCCCAAGCGCACCCGCCTCGACGGCACCGACGTGGAGTTCCCCAAGGCGGCGGAGTACCCCAAGTTCCTGCTCCGCGAGGGCGACATCGACCTGAGCTTCGGTGGCCCCATCCCTGGCAAGCTCGCCGCGCGGGCCACCGGCATCACCAGCCAGCCCGCGCTCCTCGGCCAGCCCGCCACGCTCGGGCTCAACGGCACGCTCGGGGACGCGGGGCAGGTGGGCATCCAGGTGGGCGCCATGCTGCGGCACTTCGGCAATGCGCCGAAGGACTCCATGAGCGCCCGCCTGACGGGCGTGGCCCTCCCCACCATCCGGTTCCCCGATCTCCCCTTCGGCGTGGACCCTGGCCGGAGCACCCTCGCGGCCAGCTTTTCCCTCGCCGGCGACCGCCTCGCGGGCACCTGGGCCATCAGCTCCCCGAAGGTCACCTGGGTGGCCGACTCGGGCCGGCTCCAGTCAGCCTCACTGGTGGAGAGCACGGTGTGGCGGGTCATCTCGGGCCTGACTACCCTCGAGGTCCGCGCCGAGCTCGGTGGCACCATCCAGAGCCCCACCCTGGCCATCCGCTCCAACCTCGACGAGGCCATCGCCGAGCGCCTGCGGGCCATCGTCGGCGAGGAAGTGGCCAAGGCCGAGAAGATGGCCCGCGACGCCGTTGACCGCCTCGTGGACCAGCAGGTCAGCGCCCTCAGCACCCGCGTGACCGCCCTCGAGGGTGACGTGACCAGGCGCCTGCCGGTGGAGCAGGAGCAGGTGACGGCCGTCCGCCAGCGCCTGGAGACGGAGATCCGCCGCCTGACGCGCGGCGCCACCGGCGGGATCAAGCTGCCCGGGCTGTGAGCCAGGGAGGACGGTCCTTCATGACGTGTTCATGTTCGGGGATTTTGCCCGGGCCCCCTCCCGCTCGGGGCCCCACGCGGTAGATTCGCCCCATCCGCTTCACATTCGAGACTCCCAAATGCGCATAGCTGTCCCGAAGGAAACCGCTCCCCGCGAGCGGCGGGTCGCGCTGGTGCCCGAAACCTGCAAGAAGCTCGGGCAGGCCGGCTACACCATCACCATCGAGTCCGGCGCGGGCCTCGCGGCCGGCTTCGCCGACGACGCCTATCAGGCCGTCGGGGCCGAGGTGGTCAGCGATCCCGCCGCCCTGCTCGGCGGGGCCGACATCGTCCTCAAGGTCGGCGCACCGGTGGTGGAGGGCGGACGCAACGAAGTGGCCCTGATGAAGGAGGGCGCCGTCTTCGTGAGTTCGCTGATGCCGCTCCGCAACCTGGCCGCCACCAAGGCGCTCGCGGCGCGAAAGGTCACCGCCTTCTCCACCGACGCCATCCCGCGCACCACCCGTGCGCAGGCCATGGACACCCTCTCCTCCATGGCCAACATCGCCGGCTACAAGGGCGTGCTGCTCGCGGCCGCGGAGCTGCCCAAGTACTTCCCGATGTTCATGACGGCCGCCGGGATGGTGAAGCCGGCCCGCGTCTTCGTGATCGGCGCCGGCGTGGCGGGCCTTCAGGCCATCGCCACCGCCAAGCGCCTCGGCGCCACGGTGTTCGCCACCGACGTGCGGCCGGAGGTCAAGGAGCAGATCGAGTCGGTGGGTGCCAAGTACGTCGGCATCGAGCTCAAGCAGGACGCGCAGGCCGGCGGCGGCTACGCCAAGGAGCTCTCGGCCGAGGACCAGGCCCGCCAGCGCCAGCTGCTCGCCGAGCAGTGCGCGCAGGTGGACGTGGTGATCCCCACCGCGCTCATCGGCGGCGTCTTCGCCCCGAAGCTCATCTCGGCCGACATCGTGAAGACGATGAAGCCGGGCAGCATCATCGTGGACCTCGCCGCCGACGGCGGCGGGAACTGCGAGCTCAGCAAGCCAGGGGAGATCGTGGTGGCGCACGGCGTCACCATCATGGCCCCGCTCAACCTGGCCGCCACCATGCCGGCCGACGCCAGCCTCCTCGTCTCCCGCAACCTGGTCTCGTTCCTCACCACCTTCACCAGGGACAAGGCGTTCGTGCTGGACCCGAACGACGACATCCAGCAGGGCTCCCTCATCACCCACGCGGGCGAGGTGGTGCACGCCCGGACCAAGGACGCGCTCCAGAAGGCGGGCC
>JBGAOL010000441.1:0-2733 GCA_044221825.1 Gemmatimonadales bacterium | reverse complement strand
ACCACCCGGTCATAGCGCCCCACGAAGAGGCCCAGGGCAAAGGGGCCGGCCGCCGTCTCCCGGAGCGCGCGATTGCGGAGCAGCCCGGCATCCGCCAGCGCCAGCACGCTCCGCGAGCCGTCCGCCAGCCAGAGCCGCACGGCCACCACGCGCCCCGACCGCGCCTGGAGCAGCGTGTCCGCCCGGGCCACGGCCGGGACCACGCAGCGCGCGGTCCCCGCATCCTCGAGGCGGCTCGAGTCGGTGAGCACTACCTCGGCGTGGGAGGCCAGGACGGCCTCCACGGCCGGCCACACTCCCGTCCCGGCCACCGCGACGCTGTCGGCGCCACGCCAGTCTACCGCCAGCCCGTAGCACTTGAGCACCCCGTCGGCTCCGCGGCCGGCCAGCACCAGGTCCCGCCCCGGGCGCTCCCCGGCCCAGGCCACGAAGCGCGTCACGTCCTCGGGCGAGGGTGGCATCATGGGGTCCGCAAGGACCAGCGCCGTACGGAGCGAGTCCTCCGTGTCAGGCAGGCGCCGGGCCCCGGTGCGGTGGCGACGTACATTCACGCCAAGGCGGGTGAGCGCGTCGGCGAGGCCACGGGTGCCATAGGGTCCGGCCACGTAGCTCGAGGCACGGGAGTCTGCGGCCTCGCCGCGGTTCTCGCGGCCGCCCAGCGCCGCCGCCACGGTGGCGAGCAGGGCCAGCGACACCACCCCCACCAGCGCCTCAGTGCGCGCCCGCATACCGCCCCACGTCGCTCCGGGCCCGCCACGCCGCCGCCTCGGCCGCCGTCACAGGCGCCCCGCCGAACGCCGCCCGGTAGAGTCCGCGCACCAGCTCGCGGAACTCGTCCCGCGCCGCCGCCCCCAGCTGCGCCTCGCGGGCGTACTCCGCCGGCGTCTTGCTCGGGTGGTAGCGCAGCAGGGACCGCTGGTCCAGCTCGAGGGCCAGCGCCAGGAAGTCCGCCTGCATGGCGAGGGTGAGGCGCCCGGCGGCGGCGTGCCGCTCGGCCTCGGCGCGGAACCAGCGCGCGTCCCGCCGCGCCGGCGCCTCGGCCAGCCGGGCCTCCGCCGGCCGGCGCGCGGCACGGAGGGTCTGGGCAAAGACGTACGCGGCGTGCACCAGGATCGCCACCACGATGGTGACGAGCACCCAGAACACCACCGAGTAGAGCGTGGGGTTGGTCTCCTTGAGGTCGAAGAGCCAGTCCACCAGCGCGCGCCACCAGCGGAGCAGGAACGCCAGCGGGTGCCGCCGCTCGTCCCAGTCGTAGGCCGGCGCGGCGAAGACCGTGTCCAGCACGGAACGCAGCGAGTCGGCGGCGGGGGCGGCCTGCGGCGGCATCGTCAGGCGGCGCCCAGGTCGGCCGCCAGCACCTCGAGGTCGTAGGCCTCCTTGCGGACGCGGAGGTCGTAGTAGAGCACGGTGAGCACGGCGTAGAGGAAGGGATAGACCAGCGTCTGGATCAGCGCCGCCAGCGCCACCGCCAGCAGCCCCTCAGTGCTGATCGCCGTGGTGGCCTCGAGGGTGCCCTGCGACACCATGAACACGCCGAGCGCGATGAAGGGGATGGCGATCAGGGTGAAGACCACCATCATGGCCACGAACACCCGGAAGCGGAACCCGCGCGAGAGCGACCACGCCCGCCCCAGCGCGTCCACCGCCCCCGGCAGGTCCTCGAGCACCAGCGCCGGCGTGGCCAGCACCAGCCCGGGCAGCAGGATGAAGAAGGGGATCAGGAGGAGCAGCGCGCCAAACCCGAGCAGCAGCGTGGAGAGGAGCGCCACCAGGATGAGCCGCCCGATGAAGGGCGTGGAGCGGGCAAAGGCCGCCCCGGCCGTGAGCGGCCGCCCCAGGTAGTTCTCCGCGATCACGAACGTCGACGCCGCCGCCGCCACCGCGCCGAGCACCACGTTGAGCACCAGGTTCACGGCGTACAGCAGCGGCTGGGCCAGCAGCCCCCCCGAGGTCTCCACGTACACCTCGATGAGCAGCGGCACCGCCCGGGTGGCCAGCGTGACGAGCAGGAGCGGGGTGAACAGCGTCCGGTACAGCCCGAACGAGATGTCCAGCACCTCCCCGAGGGAGAGCGGCTTAAGCACCGGTGCGGCCATGCCGGGAAACTCCGGGACGAGGGGATGCAGCAAGATGCGCCCGGCCCGGGCCCTTGGGAAGTGAACCACGGGTGCCGTACATTGGGGAAGCCACGCACACCCCATGACCGCGCCCACCGACTACCGCCAGCACCTCGAAGTCGAGACCCCCGAGCTCGTCGTCATCGACTACGAGATCGCCGGCCTCGGCTCGCGCGCGCTGGCCGCCATCTACGACGCCGTCCTCCTGGGCCTCGGCACCATCGCGCTGGCGCTGGCCGTGGGGCTGACGGGCGTCGGGGGCAGCGCCCTGGCCATGGCCATCCTCGGCGTCGCCTATTTCGCGACGCTGTGGGGCTACTTCGCCTTCTTCGAGGCGTTCCGGCACGGGCAGACGCCGGGCAAGCGCCGCGTCGGCATCCGGGTGATTCGCGACAGCGGCCACCCCGTCACCCTTGGCGCCGCCGCCCTCCGCAACCTGCTTCGCATCGCCGACTTCATGCCCGGCGGCTACCTGCTCGGCGGCGTCATCGTGGGCCTCCACCCCACCGCCAAGCGCCTCGGCGACCTCGTGGCCGGCACCATCGTGGTGCGCGACCGGCCGCACGAGGCCGTCGCCCCCGTCGCGGCGGCCCCGGCCCTCGGCGTGGAGCCG
>JBGAOL010000440.1:0-2751 GCA_044221825.1 Gemmatimonadales bacterium | reverse complement strand
GATGGTGGTGGTGGGGAACACCGCCATGCACCACCTGCTGCTCGCCCTGCCGGTGACGCAGCTCGGGCTGGCCCCGTACGCCCCGGCCCACACCGACCCGCTCACCCTGACCGGCGACCCGCTCGCCACCGGCCTCCCGGCCGCGGCGGAGGTGGTGCTTCCTCCCGTGATCGCGGGCTTCGTGGGCAGCGACCATGTGGCCATGCTGCTGGCCGCCGGGCTGGACACGGCGCAGGACACGGTGCTGGCCGTGGACATCGGCACCAACACCGAGCTGTCGCTGCTGCACCGAGGGACGCTCCTCACCTGCTCCACGCCCTCGGGACCGGCGTTCGAGGGAGCGCACCTCTCCACCGGCATGCGCGCGGCGCCCGGCGCGGTGGAGGCCGTGCGCATCGCCGGTGACCAGCTCCACTGGCGCAGCGTGGACGATGCCCCGCCCATCGGCATCTGCGGCTCGGGGGTGGTGGACCTGATGGCGGAGCTGCTGCGGGCGCGGCTCCTCTCCGAGCGCGGCGCGCTGGTGGGAGGGCACCCGGCGCTCCGGCGCGGCGCGGGCGCCCCGGAGCTGGTGGTGGTGCCGGGCCGGGACACGGGGCACGGGCGCGACCTGACGGTGCAGCGGCGCGACCTGCACGAGATCGCACTCGCCAAGGCGGCGATCCGGAGCGCCATCGACACGCTGCTGGCGCGCGCGGGGCTCAGCGCGGAGGCCGTGGACCGCGTGGTGGTGGCGGGGGCGTTCGGGAGCTACCTCGACCTCGGAAGCGCGGTGCGGATCGGGATGTTCCCGCCACTGCCGCGTGAGCGGTTCGTGCAGGTGGGCAATGCGGCGGGCCTCGGCGCGCGGCAGGTGCTGGTGTCGCGCCGGCGTGAAGCCGACGGACTGGCCCTGGCCCGGCGGGCGGTGCACGTGGAGCTGAGTGGCGAGCCGGGCTTCCGGGAGCGGTACCTCGACGCGCTGTGGCTGCCGATGCGGGAGCGGGGCTGAGTCCGGGCTCCGCGCCCCGCCCGCTCACTCGGGCGTGGCGGAGCGCGTGAGGTCCCGCAGCACGGAGAACCAGTTGCTGACCACCGCGAGCCGGGTGGTCCCCGCGGGTCCCGCCATCGGCGCGAGCAGGTAGAGCCGCTCGCCGTCGGCGGACGCGGCGAACTCATAGCCGCCCACGTTGATCCAGTCGCCGCGGGCCAGCAGCTGGGGCTCGGCGGCGTCGAGCGCCCCGGCGGCGGTCACGCGCACGCTCGCGCTCCACCAGTCCTGCCCGAATCGCCAGACCAGTTCCCGGCCCCCCCGCGTCCAGAGCGGCTCCTCGCCGCCGGCGCGCGAGATGCGCCACCGCCGCCCGGTGACCGGCCAGGGCTGGACATAGATCTCGTCGTTGCCCGTCTCGCTGGAGGAGTAGGCAATCCACTTGCCGTCCGGCGAGAAGACGCCGCCCCACTCGAGCCCGGCAGTGCCCGCCAACACGCGCACGGCACCCGCGCTGTCCTGGTCCAGCACGGTGAGGTCGGAGCTGGTCGAGTCCGTGAAGGGGTTCACCGACAGGAACCGGCCGTCCGGGGACCAGCGCACCCCCGACCCCACGAGGGCCCCCTCGAGGTTGGCCACGACGGTGGGGTTCTCCCGTCCGCTCGCGCCCTGGGCCAGGATGAGGGTCGCGGTGTCCGTGCGCTGGGTGTAGGTGACGCGCCCGTCCGGGTGAAAGCCCGGGCAGCCGATGCCGCCGCTGGTGGTGAGCCGGACACGGGTGCCGCGGGCCAGGTCGTAGATCCACATGTCCCACTGCCCCGTCTCGAAGTCGGCGACGCGCACCGCCAGGGACTTCCCATCCGGCGCGTCCGCGAGGCACCCGAACGACGCGGGCGCGAACGGCAGCGTGTCCACCCGCCCGCCACGATGGCGGACCACGAGCCGGCTCATGTCATTGGTGCCCCCGGCCGCATAGACCAGCAGCCCGTTCCGTGCGAACGCGTACTGCCCCGCCCAGCTGCCCGCCTCGGTCCGGACCTGCGGCAGCACCGCGACCGGCTCGCCCGTGACGCGGAGCGTGCCGAGATCGAAGGGCGCGGCCCAGATCGCCCCCCGCTGCCCGTACGTGAGGTGCCCCGAGGGCGCATACCGGACATCGGTGCCGGCCGGCAGCACGCGCCGCGGCTCCGCCTCGCCGGGCACGTAGAGCAGGGTGTCCGCCAGCAGGCCCCGGCCCCCTGGCAGCGCGCGAAGGAGCCGCATCGAGAGACGCAGGTCCTCCCGCGCGCCCGTCGCGACATCGACCCGGACGACCCGACGCCCCTGCATGTCGCTCACGGTGATGGTGCCGTCGTCAGCCCAGTCGGCGGCGAAGAAGCCGTTGACGCTCGCGATGGGAATCGGCGGGCCGCTGGCGCCGACGCGCACCTTGCTGAGCTGGTCGCGCGCCTGGTAGGCGAGCCAGGCCCCGTCGGGCGAGAAGAACGGGCAGCACGCCCCCTCCGTGCCCGGGAGCGCGATGACGGTGTCCCGGTCCATCGGGCGGAGGAAGAGCTGGGTGCCGTCGCCCCGCTGCGCCACATAGGCCAGCACCCCGCCATCGGGCGAGAGCGCGAGCGCCGTCCGGCCGATGCCGAGCGGGGCGCTGCCCACATAGGCCAGCGGTGCCGAGTCCGGCAGTATGATGGTGGAGGCCACGACCGCACCCTCCTCCACCGACCCCGGCGCCCGTCGGCTCCATCCCCAGACCGCGGCGGCGCCCGCCGCCACGCAGAGCACCC
>JBGAOL010000017.1:0-22783 GCA_044221825.1 Gemmatimonadales bacterium | reverse complement strand
CGGTCGCCCTGCATGGCGTTGGCGGTCATGGCCACGATCGGCACCCGGCGCGCGTCGCCCTCGAGGGCGCGGATGGCGGCGGCGGCCTCGTAGCCGTCCATCTCCGGCATCTGGCAGTCGAGGAACACCAGGTCGTAGGGGAAGCCGCGCGCCGCGGCCACGGCCTCGCGGCCGTCGGCGGCCAGGTCCACCACCGCCCCGAGGCGCTCCAGCATCTGCACGGCGAGCTTCTGGTTCACCGGGTTGTCCTCGGCCACGAGCACCCGGGCGCGGGGGCGCGGGCGGCGCGGCCGGCCCTCGCCCCCGGTGAGGAGCTGGCTCCGCTCGGCCCCCTCCACCTCGAGGCCGAGGGCCACGCGGAGCGCCGCATGGAGCGGACGGTGCCGCACCGGCTTGCCGAGCACGGCGGCCACGCCCGCCGCCTTGGCCGCACGCGCCAGGCTCCGCTCCGCGAGCCCGGCCAGCAGCACCACCTTGGTGGCGCCGAGGGCCTCGGACTCGGCGATGGCCTGGGCGAGCGCCAGGCCGTCGGAATCGGGCAGGGTGGCGTCCACGATGGCCAGGCGGCAGGGCTCCCCGTCGCGCGCGGCCTCGCCCAGGCGGAGGAACGCCTCCGCCGGCTCCACGACCGCCTGCACCCGGAGGCCCCACGCCTCGAGCAGGTCGCTCAGCTGCCGCCGCACTGCGGGCTGCGATTCCACCACGAGCGCGGGGACGCCCGCCAGGTCCGGGTCGGGATCGAGGGCCCCCGGGCCCGCCACCACCTCGAGCGGCAGCGTGAACCAGAAGGTGCTCCCGAGGCCGGGCGCGCTCTCCACCCCGATGGCGCCGCCCATGAGTTCCACCAGCTGCCGGCAGATGGCCAGGCCGAGGCCGGTGCCGCCGTAGCGGCGCGTGGTGGAGCTGTCGGCCTGGGAGAAGGGTTGGAAGAGCCGCCCCCGCTGCTCCTCGCTGAGCCCGATGCCCGTGTCCTGCACCGCCCAGCGCAGGCAGGGCAGGGTCTCGCCTGGCTCGAGGCGGACCTCCACCGTGACGCCGCCGTGCTCGGTGAACTTGACCGCGTTGGCCACCAGGTTGGTGAGCACCTGGCGGATGCGCGCGGGGTCGCCGCGGAGCCGGTCGGGGACGGCGCGCGGCACCAGGGCCACGAGGTCGATGTCCTTGGCGGTGGCCTTCTCCGCGAGGAGGTCGAGCGTGTCCTCCACCAGTTCGCGGAGCGAGAAGTCGACGGTTTCGAGCGACAGCCGGCCGGCCTCGATCTTGGAGAAGTCCAGGATGTCGTTGATGATGGTGAGCAGCGACTCGCCCGAGGCGCGCACCGTCTCGACAAAGCTCCGCTGCTCGGGCGTGAGCTCCGTGTCGAGCAGCAGGCCCGTCATGCCGATGACGCCGTTCATCGGGGTGCGGATCTCGTGGCTCATCATGGCGATGAAGGCCGACTTCATCCGCACCGCCTCGAGCGCCTGGTCGCGCGCGCGGGCCAGCTCGTCGGCCTGCTCGGCCAGGGTGCCGGCCTGCGCTTCCACCCGGGTGCGGGCATCCTCCACGTCGAGGGAGTAGCGGAAGAGCTCCTCCTCGCTCCGCTTGCGGTCGCTGATGTCGAGCAGGGTGCCCACGTAGGACACGGTCACGCCGGCCGCGTCCCGCACCGCCCGGGCGCTGGCGCCGAACCAGCGCGTGGAGCCGTCGGGATGCCGGAGCCGGAACTCCGCGGTGAAGTCCCGCCGCTCCATGGCCGCGGCCTGCCACTCGGCCCGCACCGCCTGGACGTCGCCGGCCTCGATGGCCTGCATCCAGCCGGCATCGAGGGCCTGGGCGGCGGTGAGGCCGGTGAGCGCGCACCAGGTGGGGTTCACGTAGCGGCAGCGGCCCACCTCATCGGTCTCGAACAGGCCGATCGGGGCGTGCGCCGCCATCCGCGCCGAGCGCACCAGGCCCGCGTCCTCCTCGGGGGACCCGGGGCGGCGGCCAGTCAGGGGGCGGCGGACGGGGCGGAAGCGGGCGCGCATGGCGTCGGACCTCAGACCCGGCCCGGCAGGCGACTGGTGAGCGCGGCCCGGGCGGCCTCCGCTTCCTGTGCCAGGCGGGCCGCCGCCACCTGTGCCCCGGGCAGGTCGGCCGCGCGGGCCACCTGCTCCAGCGCCTTCGCCGCCTCCGCGAGGCGCGGCGCGCCGATGTAGGCGGCGCTGCTCTTGAGGGCGTGGGCCTCCGCCCGCAGCCGGTCCGCCTGCCCGCCCGCCAGCGCCGCGGTGATGGCCTCGTGCCGGGCGGCGAGGTCGCCGAGGAAGAGTTCGATCATCTCCTGCACCACGTCGGGCCCCTCCGGCTCCTGCAGCGCGCGCAGCGCCTCGAGGGCGGCATCGTCCACCGCCGGGCCCGGGGCCGTCTCCGGCGCGGGCGCGGGCGGCGCGCCCCAGCGCGCCAGCATGGCCGCCAGCTGCTCGGGCTGGACCGGCTTGGCGAGGTAGTCGTCCATGCCGGATGCGAGGCATTTCTCGCGGTCGCCCTGCATGGCGTTGGCGGTCATGGCCACGATCGGGGTGCGCGCCACCGGGCCCGCCAGGCGGCGGATGGCGCCGGTGGCCTCGTAGCCGTCCATCTCCGGCATCATGCAGTCCATGAACACCACCGCGAACGGCACCCGTTGCACCAGGTCCAGCGCCTCGGCGCCGTCGGCGGCCACCTCCACGTGGCAGCCGAGCTTGCTGAGCATCCGGGCGGCCACCTTCTGGTTCACGCTGTTGTCGTCCACCACCAGCACGCGGAGGCCCGTGGCGGCGCCCGCCGCCGGGGCCGCCGCCGTCGTGAACCGCCAGGGTGGGGCCGTCGGCTGGATCCCGCATCAGGCGCGCCGGGCGCCGGGGTCCCGGCCGGGAGCAGCACGGCGCGCAGGGCCGCCCCGAGCTCGTCGGCGCGCGGCGGCTTCCGCAGCACCCGGCGCACGCCGAGGTCGCGCACCCAGTCGGCAGTGGAGAGGTTGGCCACCGCGCTCACCAGCAGCACCGGGAGCGTGGCGCCTGCCGCCTCGCGGCGCAGCTCCCGCAGGAACTCCTCGCCAGTCATGCCCGGCATGCGGTGATCCAGCAGCACCCCGTGGAACGGGCGGCCCGTGCCGTCCGCCTCACGAATGGCGGCCAGCGCCTCGGCCCCGCCGCCGCCTCGGTGGTGGCGGCGCCGAGGGCCTGCAACTGGTCGCTGAGGAGGGCGCGCGTCAGGGAGACGTCGTCCACGATCAGGAGCCGGGTGCCCGCGGGCAGGGGTGCGGGCCGGGGCGGGGCCGGCGTGTCGGCCAGCGGCAGGGTCAGCGTGAAGTGGAAGGTGCTGCCGCGGCCGGCGGGTGCTCTCGAGGCTGATGCCGCCGCCCATCAGCTCCACGAGCTGGCGGGAGATCGCCAGCCCGGGCCCCGTGCCGCCGAAGCGGCGCGTGGTGGAGCTGTCGGCCTGCACGAAGGGCTGGAACAGGCGCGCCTGCTGCTCCGGCGAGATGCCGATGCCGGTGTCGGTCACCGCGAACCGCACCACCGCCTGCCGGCAGGAGACGGGGCCACGCTCACGTCGAGCGGCACGTGGCCCGCCGTGGTGAACTTGACGGCGTTGGAGACCAGGTTGGTCAGGACCTGGCGCAGCCGGCCCGCGTCGCCCACCACGCCGCCGGGCACGCCGCGCCCGTAGCGCACCAGCAGCTCGAGGCCCTTCTCCGAGGCCTTCGGCGCGAGCAGGTCCGCCACGTCGCCCGACGGTGCGGCGCAGGTCGAAGGGGACCGGCTCGATCGCAGCTTGCCGGCCTCGATCTTGGAGAAGTCGAGGATGTCGTTGATGATCGTCAGCAGCGACTCGGCGGAGGCGCGGATCGTCTCCGCCGTGTCGCGCTGCTCCGGCGTGAGCTGGCTCCCGAGCAGGAGCCCCGTCATCCCGATGACGCCGTTCATCGGGGTCCGGATCTCGTGGCTCATGCTGGCCAGGAACTCCGCCTTGAGCCGCGCGCTCTCCTCCGCCTGCCGGCGGGCGCGCACCAGGTCGTCGATCGGGTCCGTGGCGATGATCATGCCGCCCACCGTGCCGTCGGCGTGGCGCCAGGGCTCCATGGCCCAGCGCACCACGCACGGCGTGCCGTCGGGGAGCGGGATCGTGTCCTCGGCGCTGCTGGCCCGCTCGCCGGCCAGCACCCGCTGGTGGAGCGCGCGGCGATCCCCGCCCGTCCACGGGAAGAACTCGTAGTGCGAGCGGCCGGTCAGGTCCTGGCCGTCGAGGTGGATGTCCGTGCACCACTTCCGGCTGGTCGCGAGGTAGCGCATCTCCGTGTCGAGCATCGCGATGGCGATCGGGGCGTTCCGGATGACGGTGCGAAGCGGGCGTGCTCCTCCTCCAGCAGCCGCCGGGCCTCCCGCGCATCCGTGACGTCGATCGTCAGCCCCACGTACCCCGGGTGGGTGCCGGCGTGCTCGCGCCGCGGGGTGGCGCTGCTCTGCACCCAGCGCCAGGCGCCGTCGCGCCGCCGGACCCGGTACTCGATCTTGAGGGGCGAACCCGAGAGCACCGCCTCACGGATCGCGGTCGCGGCGGCCACGCGGTCGTCGGGGTGGACCTGCGCGATCCAGCCATCCCCGAGGGCGCTCTCGGGCCTCGTGCCGGTGAAGCGCTCCCAGCCTTCGTTCACGTAGGTGCAGCGGCCCGCCTCGTCGGTCATCCAGATCAGCGCGGGGGCCTGGTCGGCCATGCTCCGGAATCGTGCCTCGCTCTCGCGGAGCGCCGCCTCGGCCCGGCGCGCGGCGCGGAGGTCCTGCGCCACGATCCACGTCCGCGCCCGGCCGTCCTCATCCACCACCCGCGCAAAGTGCGCCCGGACCGGGAGGCATTCGCCGTCGGCACGCACCAGCTCGAACTCGACGTCGCCGCCCCCCGTCCCCGAATCCAGTGCGCGGACGCGGGCCCACAGCGCGGGCGCGGATTCCGGCGTCACCAGCTCGCCGAGCCGCCGTCCACGCAGCGCGCCCGGTGCGTGGCCGGTGATCTCGTGCGCCGCCGGGTTGGCGTCCACGATGGTCCCGTCCAGGTCGGCCAGCGCCAGCGCCAGCGGTGACACCTCGAACAGCCCCTGCAGCTTCGCATGCGACGCCTCCAGCACGAGCGCCTGCTGCCGTTCGCTGGTGATGTCCACGTGCGTGCCCACCATCCGCGCCGGTCGCCCCTCCCGGGTCCACTCCACCACCTTGCCGCGGTCCAGGACCCACGCCCAGCTCCCGTCGCGGCGGCGCAGGCGGTGCTCGGTCTGGTATTGCGGGCTGCGCCCGGCGAAGTGCGCCTCGAGCGCGGCCATGACCCCGGGGACGTCCTCCGGATGCAGCAGCTCCTCCCAGGCCGAGACGTGTGGCTTCACCTGCGTCACGGTGTAGCCAAGCATCTCGCACCAGCGGCGGCTGAAGTGCACGTTCCCCGTGCTCACCTCCCAGTCCCACAGCCCATCGTTGGAGGCCTCGAGGGCATGGGTGAGGCGCGCGCCTCGCTGACGCGGAGGGCCGCCTCGGACTGGCGGCGCTGGCCCACGTCCACCGCGGTGCCGAGGAAGCCGAGCAGGCGGCCGGCCGCGTCGCGCCGGGGGCAGGCCTGCCCCTCGACCCAGGTCACGGTCCCGTCGGGGCGCTGGTAGCGGTAGGTGCTCGCGAGCACCTCGCCCCGGGTCACGGAGGCGTCCCACTCCCGTGTCAGGCGCTCGCGATCGTCGGGATGGATGCCCCGGAGCCAGCCCGTGCCGAGGGCGTCCGTCAGGGTCATGCCCGTCACCCGCCGCCACTCGGCGTTCACGAAGGTGCAGGCCCCCCGCTCGTCCCGCTCGAAGGCGATGATCGGCAGCGCATCGAGCGCCGCCCGCGCCGCGCCCAGCATCTCACCCCCGGCGGACACGCGCAGCAGGTGTTGCAGGGTCAGTCCCGCCAGGTGCGTCAGCCCCTCCCGCTGCGCCGGCGTGAGCTGCCGGGGCACCGTGTCCAGCACGCAGAGCGTGCCGAGCGCCAGGCCCTCGCCATCGCGCAGGGGCACGCCGGCGTAGAAGCGGATGTGCGGTGGGCCGGTGACCAGCGGGTTGTCGGCAAACCGCGGATCGGCCTGGGTGTCGGCCACCTCGAGGAGGGCCGTCTCGAGGATGGCGTGGGCGCAGAAGGCCGCGTCCCGCGCGCCCTCGCAGGCCTCGAGGCCGACGCGTGCCTTGAACCACTGCCGGTGCTGGTCCACGAGGCTCACCAGCGCCATCGGGGTGCCGCACAGCAGGGCGGCCACCCGGGCCAGGCCGTCGAGCGCCGCGTCAGGCGGGGTGTCGAGCACGCCGAGGCGGTGGAGCGCGGCCAGCCGCGCGGCTTCGTCAGGAGGCAGCGCGGCTGGCGGCACGGGGGCCCTCCAGGGTGGGGGCGCGCCGCGCCGTGGTGCTGCTGAAGCGCAGCTGCGCCGCCTCGAGCGCGGGCAGGGCGGCCTCGAGGGCCGTGAGCGCCTCGCTCAGGTGGCCGGGCAGCGCATCGGGCCGGCCCGCCTCACGGGCGTCGTGTTCCAGGGCCGCGGCGGCGTTCCCGAGGGCCACGGCCCCGACCGTCCAGGCCATGCTCTTGAGCGTGTGCGCCTCGCGCTGGGCCACCACCCGGTCGCGCCGCAGCAGCGCGCCGTGGATGGCGCCCAGGCGCTCGGGGGCATCGCGCAGGAATTCGCGCAGCAGGTCGCCGGCCAGCGACGGGTACTGCTCGCCGAGTTCGCCGAGCACCGCCGGGTCCACCGCCACCGGGCCGGCGGCCGGCGCCTCCGCGGGGCGGATCCAGCGCGCCAGCGCGGCCTCGAGGGCCGCGGGGTCCACGGGCTTGGCCAGGTAGTCGTCCATGCCGGCGCCGAGGCAGCGCTCGCGGTCGCCGCTCAGGGCGTTGGCGGTCATGGCGATGATCGGCACCCGCCGCGCGTTCCCGCCGGCTTCACGCCGGCGGATCTCCACGGTGGCGTCCCAGCCGTCGAGCTCCGGCATCTGGCAGTCCATCAGGACGGCCGCGTACTCGCGCCGCTCCAGCTGGGCCAGCGCCTCGTGGCCGTTGTGGGCCAGGTCGCACTCGTAGCCGGCGCGCTTGAGCAGGGCCAGCGCCAGGGCCTGGTTCACCGGATGATCCTCCACCAGCAGCACCCGCGCGTGCGGATGCGCCGCCGCCGGGCGCTCCGGCACCGGCGCGGGCGGCGGCACCTCGCCCAGCACCTGCTGCACCGCCGCGCGGAGCGACGCGTGGCTGCTCGGGGCCAGCAGCGTCACCACCCGCGGCGGCAGCGCTGCCGCCGCCGGGCCGCTGCGGCGCCGGCGAAGCAGGAGCGCGGGCGTCGAGAGGCCGGACACCTCGCGAAGGGTCGCCAGCACCGCGCGGCCCTCGCCCTCCGGCAGCGCATGATCCACCACCAGGAGGCCCACCGGCGCCGCCTTGTCCGCGCTGGCGCGGAGTCGCTCCACGGCCAGGCGCTGGTCCCGCACCGCCACCACCTCGCCGGCGCCGAGCGCCTTGAGCTGCGCGGTGAGCAGGAGCCGTGTCGTGGCGCTGGCGGACAGCACGCACGCCACCTGGCCCGCGAGCGGCAGCGACGCCGGGGCCGGCGCCGGCGCGGCCGCCAGCCGGCAGGTGAACCAGAAGGTGCTGCCCTTCCCCGCCTGCGACTCCACGCCGATCTCCCCGCCCACCAGCTCCACCAGCTGCCGGCAGATGGCCAGCCCGAGCCCGGTGCCCCCGAAGCGACGCGTCGTGGAGCTGTCGGCCTGCGAGAACGGCTGGAACAGCGTCGGCACCACGTCGGGCGCGATGCCGACCCCGGTGTCCGCCACCTCCACGCGCAGCGGCACCACGCCGCCCTCGGCCGGCGCGGCCAGGCCGAGGCGGACGGTGACCTCCCCCCGCTCGGTGAACTTGACGGCGTTCCCGGCCAGGTTGAGCAGCACCTGCCGCAGCCGGTGCGGGTCGCCGCACACCCGGGCCGGGACGCTCGGGTGCACCAGTGCCGCGATCTCCAGCCCGCGCGCATGCGCCCGCTCGGCCAGCAGCTCCACCGCCTCCTCCACCACCGCCCGCGGGTCGAAGGCGATGGCCTCGAGGTCCAGCTTCCCCGCCTCGAGCTTGGAGAGGTCCAGGATGTCGTTCAGCACCTGCAGCAGCCCCTCCGCCGAGCGATGCACCGTCTCCGCCAGCTCCCGTTGCTCGGTGGACAGCGCGGTCTCCAGCAGCAGCCCCGTCATGCCGAGCACGCCGTTCATCGGCGTGCGGATCTCGTGGCTCATGTTGGCCAGGAACTGGGACTTGACCACCGAGGCGCGCTCCGCCGCCTCCTTCGCCTCCTTGAGCTCGGCCCGCTGGCTCGAGAGCCGCGCGGTGAGGCGGCGCATGTCGGCGAGCGCCATCGTCTGGGCCTGCATCAGCTGCAGCAGGTCGAGCGCGGGGTCGTGCAGGGCGAAGTCCGACTGGGTCAGGCCGTAGTCGCTGAGCGTGCTCGCCGAGGTGAGCCAGGGCGAGCCCAGGAAGAGCAGCCGGTCGTCCGCCACCGGCACCACCTGCCCCCGCAGCACCAGGCGCGAGGCGCTCTCCAGCACGAACACCTGGCCCGCCATGGCGCGGAGGGTGGCAAAGTCCTGCGCCACGTCCGGCCGGCGGATCTCCAGGCTCGCCGTGAGCGGCGCGCCCGGGACGAGGTCCGGCAGCAGCCGCGCGATCACCGGCCCCCGTTGCACCACCCGGAGCTCCGCATCCACCGCCACGTGGAACGGGAAGACCAGCGCCAGCTGGTCCGGGGAGAGGCCGAGGGCAGGGCGCGGCGCTCACGCAGCGGGGGCCCAGTCGACGTGGAACTCGTCGTGATCCGCCGTGGCCCCCTTGGCCACCAGCTGCCGCACCCGCACCGGCGTGCCGAAGCGCGCACCGAGGCCCACCATCAGGCCCTCGACGAACGGCGCCAGGCCCTCGCGCGAGGAGTGGTAGTGAAGCCGGAGGGAGGTCGGGGAGACGTCGGTGCAGCGGAAGTTGGGCGGCCGGAGTTCGGGGAAGAGCAGCACCACCCGGGTGTGGAAGTTCGGCAGGTTCACCAGGAAGTCGGCCAGGGTGTGGCCGCCCACCCGCATCAGGTGGTCGTAGTCGCGGTGCGCGGTCTCCACCCAGTGCGCCCCGAACAGCCGCAGGATCTCCGCCGCCGGCATGCCGAGCACCTCGTGCGCCGCCCCCACCAGGCGATAGGTCAGGTCATCGCCGTACGCCTCGTTGGAAATGAAGACTTCGACCTCGACCCCCGCCGCCTCCCGGATCCGCTCCCAGGTGGCCTCCCCGAACCGGGCCACGACCATCTCCTCCATGGCCTTGTTGACCATCCCGTACATGGACGCCCCCGGACGACGGACCGCCCCCGCCCTCGTGGCCGGAGCTTGCCCCCCGAGTATCGGTCAGCCCCGGATCCGCTTGAGGCCGGGAGGGCGTCGTCAAGGGATTGTCGGAGAACATCTTACAGGTCTGGTGATGCAGCCTGAAACCGCCGCGCGAAAACCCCGTTCCAACTGGGAGGAGCCGCACGCTGTCCAAGAGCGTGCATGACACTCACTTCGACCGGGACCCACCCCCTGCGGACCTTCGACTCCGTCGCCGCCGACGCTGATGCGGTGGATGCCGCCCTCGCCCAGAGCGGGGACGCGCAGGCCTTCGAGCGGCTCTACCGCCGGCACGTGAACCGGGTGCACACCCTCGTCCGCCGCATGCTGGACGACGACGCGGAGGAAGTGACGCAGGAGGTCCTCATCCGCGCCTGGCGGAAGCTGGGCACCTTCCGCGGCGAGTCGAGCTTCGGGACCTGGCTGCACCGGATCGCGGTGAACGTGGCGCTCAACCATCGCACCGCGCGGAGCCGCTTCCGGGAGCGCTTCCTCCCCGAGCCGGACGATGAGTCGGCGAGCCTTCCCGCCCGGCCGGTCTCGCCGGCGCAGGGCCTCGACTTCGAGGGCGCCATCGCCGCGCTGCCGCCGGCGGCGCGCCGGGTGTTCGTGCTGCACGATGTCGAGGGGTACCGCCACGAGGAGATCGCCAACCTGCTCGGCGTGAGCGTGGGAACCAGCAAGTCACAGCTCCACTATGCCCGGATGCAGCTGCGCCGGGCGCTCGGGTGAGGGACGCCATGCCGCATCCGCCGGAAGCCTTGTTCTCCGAATACGTCGACGGGACGCTCGAGCCGGGCCAGGTCACGCTGGTCGAGGTGCACCTGGCGCACTGCGCCGAGTGCCGCGCCCTGACCCAGGACCTCCGCCGCGTGTTGCAGCGGGCCCAGGCCCTGGAAGACCGGGCGCCGAAGCAGGACCTCTGGCCCGGCGTGGCCGCGGCCATCGGCGCGGCACCGCGCCAGCCGCGCCGGGTCTCGTTCTCCATGCCGCAGCTGGTTGCCGCCTCGCTCTTCCTGACGCTGCTCTCGGGAGGCGCCGCCCTCTGGCTGGCGCGCCCGGCCCGTCCCGGCGCCGCGCCCGCGCCGGTGGCCGTGCACCCGTCCCCCGATGCGGTGCGTCCCGCGGGGGAGCATGCCCCCTCGGCTACGCCGGCGCGGTGCAGGAGCTGGAGCGGGCGCTGGCGCAGCGCGGCGGCACCCTCGACACCGCCACCGTGCGCGTCATCGCGCAGAAGCTGGCCATCATCGATCGCGCCATCGCCGAGGCGGAGCAGGCGCTGGCCGCCGACTCCACCGATCCGTATCTCCACAGTCACCTGGCCCAGACCCGGCTCCGCAAGCTGGAGCTGCTGCGCCACGCCGCCGCGCTCACCCGCGCGGTGAGCTGAACCCGAGGCCCCGATGCTTCCCCTGCTCCTGATGGTCGCCGCCCTGCCGCAGGGCACCGACACCACCTTCGCCCTGCGCGGCGCCACCCGGCTCGAGCTGAGCAGCTTCGACGGCGGGATCACCGTGACCACCTGGAACCGCAAGGAGATCCGCGTCCAGGCCGAGCACGACGACGACACCCGCATCGACGTGGACGAGGGCCGCACCACGCTCCGGCTCCGCGCCGCCGGCCGCGGCGGCCCGAGCGAGGTGGAGTGGACCCTCACCGTCCCGGCCGAGCTGGCCCTGCAGCTCAACGCGCGCTCCGGCGACATCAGCGTCACCGGCACCCGCGCCCCGGTCTCCGCCACCTCGGTGGACGGCAGCATCACCCTCCGCGGGGGGAGCGGCAACATCTCCCTCACCACCGTCGAGGGCGACCTGCGCCTCGATGACGCCAGCGGCAAGGTGGCGCTCAGCACCGTGGACGGCACCGTGTCGGTCCGCCGCCTCACCGGCGACCTCGACATCAACACCGTCGACGGCGACATCACCCTGGACCAGGTGAACTCCGACAACCTGAGCGCCAGCACCGTCGACGGCAGCATCCGCTTCGCCGGCCCCATCAACGCCGGCGGCCGCTATCACCTGACGAGCCACGACGGCAACCTCCTCGTCATGACGCCCGCCATCGATGCCGACGTCTCCATCGCTACCTGGGAAGGGGACTTCGAGTCGGACTTCGAGGTCGCCCTGCGCGGCGGCCTCGGCGACCGGCGCAAGCTGACGTTCACGCTGGGCCGCGGCAGCGCGCGGCTCGAGCTCGAGTCGTTCGACGGCCGCATCGAGCTCCGCAAGGGCACCGCGCTCCCGGCCCGCCGCCGCGACTGATCTCCCCCGACCCCGAGACCACGACCATGAAGACCACGCTCCTCCTCGCCACCCTCGCCGCCGTCGCGGCCCCGCTCGCCGCCCAGGACTTCAAGTGGTCCGGCGCCCTCGCCAGCGGGAAGACCCTCGAGATCCGCGGCATCAACGGCTCCGTCCACGCCGTGGCCGCGAGTGGCAGCACGGCCCTCGTCACCGCCACCAAGCGCGCCCGCCGCTCCGACCCGGACGAGGTGGAGATCAAGGTGGTGGAGCACGCGGGCGGCGTCACCATCTGCGCCGTCTATCCGTCGCGCCGCAGCGGCCGGCCCAACGAGTGCCGCGCCGACGGCCGCGGCAACAACGAGACGCGCGACAACGACGTCGAGGTCGCCTTCGAGGTGCAGGTGCCGGCCGGCGTCAGGTTCGAGGGCAACACCGTCAACGGCGACATCACCGCCGAGAACCTGAAGGGCGAGGTGGAGGTCAACACCGTCAACGGCGACGTCGAGCTCTCCACCACCGGCTGGGCCGAGGCCAACACCGTCAACGGCTCCATCACCGCGCGCCTCGGCCGCGGCGACTGGAGCGGCGACCTCGAGTTTGCCACCGTCAACGGCTCCATCGAGGTGGCGCTCCCCGCCGGCCTCGGCGCCGACCTCGAGGCCAGCACGGTGAACGGCAGCATCGACAGCGACTTCACCATCAGCACCCGCGGCCGCATCAACCGGCGGAGCATCGAGGGCCGCATCGGTGACGGCGGCCGGAAGCTCGAGCTGTCCACGGTCAACGGCGGCATCCGCATCCGCCAGGCGAGCTGACCGCGGGCCGGCAACGGGAACGGGGCGGGATGCCTGGCCGGCATCCCGCCCCGTTCGCGTGTGAACCCGGCGTCAGGCCGCGGTGCGACGCCCTCGCCAGTAGAGGAACACCGGCACGCCGAGCGTCAGGATCCCGATCCCGCGGAGCGCGTTGGCCGGATTGGAGCGGACGGACCCCCACACCACGTACAGCGCGGCCGCAATGAAGATGAGCGGCGTCAGCGGATACCCAGGCACCCGGAACGCTCCCGGAGGGTCCGCGATGCCGGCCGCGCGATCCTTGCCCCGCAGCACCAGCAGCGCCACCACCGCCAGCCCGAAGAAGATCCAGTCGCAGAACACCACGTAGTCCAGCAGCTCGCCGTACTTCCCGGTGTAGAGGAGCACCACCGCCCACGCGCCCTGGAAGAGGATGGCCACCGTGGGCGTGCGCCAGCGTGGGTGGATCCGCGCAAACGCCGGGAAGAAGAGCCCGTCCGCCGCCACCGTCTGGTACACCCGGGGCGACACCAGGATCACGAGGTTCAGGAACCCGAACGTGCTCGCCGCGATGCCCATGCCGATCAGCGTGGCACCCCACTCGCCCACGCGGGCGCGGAGGGCGTCGGCCGCGGGGGCGGTGCTGGCCGCGAGGCCCGTGGGACCGAGGGCGCGGAGGTAGGTCACGTTGGCCAGCAGGTACACCGCCACCACGATCACCACACCGAGCACCAGCGCCCGCGGCAGGTTCTTCTCCGGCTCGACGATCTCCTCGGCGATGAAGTTGGTCTGCTGCCAGCCACCGTACGCAAAGAGCACCGGCACCAGCGCCGCCGCCACCGCCAGGAACACGCCGCCCTCGGGGCCCGTCGCCACGGCGGCGGCCTCGGGGGCAGGCGGGGCGGCACCGCCCGTCAGCCCCACGAGGATCAGGAAGCCGAGCGCCGCCAGCTTGAGCACGGTGAACACGTTGGTGGTGATGGCGCCGGGCGAGACCCCGACGTAGTTCACCACCGAGCAGAGCAGGATGGCCACCGCGGCGATGGGCGTGATGAGCGCGGCGTCGAGCCCCGCCAGCCGCGTGAAGTAGCTCGCAAAGGTGTAGGCCACCGCGGCGATGGCCCCCGTGGCCATCACCAGCAGCAGCGCCCACCCGTACAGGAACGCCGGCAGCTCCCCCAGCGCCTCGCGGATGTACACGTAGCTGCCGCCGGCCCGCGGCCGCCGCTGGCTCAACTCGCCGAAGCAGAACGCGCCGATCAGCGCCACCACCCCGCCCAGCACCCACACACCGAGCGTGAGGCTGGCGGAGCCCACCCGCTTGGCCACGATGGCCGGATTGATGAAGATGCCGGAGCCGATGATGCCGCCGACCACGGCCATCGTCCCGGAGAAGAGGCCCAGGGTCCGGCGATAGCCGGCGGAGGGGGATGTCATGCCCCCAAGCTACCGGGCGGGACGGGGCAGGGAAGGGGTCAGAACGCCAGCGGCAGCGCCGCGAGCGACGGGCGGCGGAGCAGCCGCCGGGCGCGCGCCGCCACTTCGCGCACGGAAAATGGCTTGATGCGCACGATGTGCTGGTCGTCGCCCATGGCGGTGAGCATCATGACCGGCAGGTGCCGGAGCATCGGGTGCGCGCGGATGCCCTGCAGCAGGCCGAGCCCGTCGAGCTCCGGCATCTCGATGTCGGAGATGAGCAGCGATGCCCCGCAGCTCGGCGCCACCTCGAGGGCCTGCCGCCCGTCGGCACAGTGCACCACCTCGAAGCCCTCGGCGCGGAGGTGGCGCGTCACCATGCGCACCACGTCCGGGTCGTCCTCGGCAAAGAGGATGCGGCGGGCCGGCACCGCCTCACGCGGGGCGCCCGAGAGGACCTGGTTCCGCCCGCTTTCCTTGGCGAGGTGCCGCAGCCGGTCCGCCTCGGCCAGCGCGTCGTCCATGGTGATGCCGTTGCCCAGGTCGCTGACGCCGGCGGAGAAGGTGAGGAGCAGCGGCTCGGCTTCGCCGGCGCGGAAGTCCACCCGGCGGAGCGCCACCAGCGCCTGCTCCACCGCGGCCCGCGCCTCTTCCGCCCGCTTCCCCCGGAACATCGCGATGAACTCGGCCCCGTCCCAGCGCGCCAGGCAGGCCGCGCTGCGGAGCGCCATGCTGATGCGGACCCCGGTCCGCCGCATCACCGCGTCGGCAAACTGCCGGCCCCAGCGCTCCCCCACCCAGCGGAAGTGGTCCAGGTCCATGACGGCCAGCGCGCACGGCGTCTCCGCCGGCTGCAGGCCCTCGAAGTGGTGCCAGGTCTCGAGGAAGGCGGCGCGGTTGGGGAGGCCGGTGACGGGGTCGCGCCGGGCCAGCTGGGCCAGGCGGGCGTGCCGCTCCAGCCGGCTCGAGACCGCCACCGCAAAGCTCTCCGGCTCCACCGGCTTCTCGAAGTAGGCGTCGGCACCCAGGGCGTAGCACTCCGCGCGGATGGTGGCGCCGAGCCGGGCGGTGAGCACCACCACGGGGACGGCGGCGGTGCGCGGGTCGGAGCGCAGCTCGAGCAGCAGGCTCCGGCCGTCGCCGTCGGGGAGGATGAGGTCGAGGACCAGGAGGCTCGGCACCTCGCGGGCGAGCGCGGCGCGGGCGGCGGTCACGCTGTCGGCCAGCACGATCCGGCGGCCGGGGGCCGCAAGCATCACCTCGAGCGAGCGCGCCGAGAGCGCCTCGTCCTCCACCACCAGGATCAGCTCGGCCGGGGTGGTCGCGGTCACCCGGTCGAGCAGGGCCATGAGGGCGGCGCAGCTCTCGGCCACCCGGTCGCCGCCGGCGGTGAGCACGGCGGCCACCGCCGCCTGCAGCTCGGGCCGGGCCACGGACGCCTCATCCTCCCCGATGGCGCGCGCAATCCGCCACAGCGATTCGAGCACGTCATCGCCCATCGGCTCCCCGTCCTGCAAGGGGCGCGCGGCGTGCTCGAACGCGGCGCGCAGGCTCGGGAGTCCCGAGCGGCGTGCCAGCGGGACGGCGGAAGGGGCAGGGGTCATGTCAGGAATTATCGGCGCGCCGGGGGGCTACATGAGGAGCGGTCATCGTCGGCTGAAACCCTTGTCTGCCGACGATCGTACGCCGATATTGTCGTTCCACCGAATATTCGTGCCCCGGAGGCCCCATGCTGGACGCAATCGACCGCGCGATTCTCGGGCACCTCCAGCAGAACGCCCGCATCAGCAACGCCGACATCGCCCGCCAGCTCGACATGGCGCCGTCGGCTATCCTCGACCGAATCCGCAAACTGGAGCAGAAGGGTGTCATCCAGGGCTACACCATCCGGATCGACCCCCGGACCGTGGGGCTCGGCCTCACGGCCTTCATCCTGGTGCGCACCGAGGAGCGGGTGGGCTCCGGCGCCATCGGCGAGGCGTTGGCCCGGCTGCCCGAGGTCCTCGAGCTCCACCACGTGGCCGGCGAGGACTGCTACCTGGTCAAGGTCCGCGTGGCCGATACCGAGGCCCTGAGCCGCCTGCTCCGCGACAAGGTGGGCCGCCTCAAGGGCGTCCGGAACACCCGCTCCACCATTGTGCTCTCCACGGCCAAGGAGGGCGGCGACCTGCCGTTGCCCGACCCCGAAGAGGTGGCTCATGGCGCCTGAAGCCCGCGCATACCGCACCCGGCTGCTGCTGGCCTTCGCAGCCATCTACATCATCTGGGGCTCCACCTACCTCGGCATCGCGGTGGCCATCCAGTCCATGCCACCGTTCATCATGGCGAGCCTGCGCTTCCTGCTGGCGGGTGGCGTGCTCTTCGGCTGGGCGTGGTTCACCGACAGCCTCCGCCCCGCGCGGCGGCAGTGGGGCTGGGCATTCCTGCTGGGCGCCCTCTTCTTCCTGGTGGGGAACGGCGCCGTGGTGTGGGTGGAGCAGTCGCTCCCCTCGGGGCTCACCGCGCTCATCGTGGCGATGGTGTCCGTGTGGACCGCCATCCTCGAGTGGGCGCGGCCCGGCGGCACCCGGCCGAGCGGCATGGTGATGGTGGGCATCGCGCTGGGCTTCGCGGGGGTGGCGCTGCTGGTGCTGCCCGGCCAGGCCGGCGGCGCCGTGCCCGTGGGCGGCGTGCTGCTCCTCATGGCCAGCACCTTCACCTGGGCCCTGGCCACCGTGCTGTCCCGGACGGCGGACCTGCCCAAGAGCACCGCGCTCGTCTCCGGCATGGAGATGCTGGCCGGCGGCGTGCTGCTCGGCCTGGCGGGCCTCGTCACGGGCGAGTGGCGGGAGTTCCACCCGTCGCAGGTGAGCGGGGCGTCGTTCCTGGCGTTCCTCTACCTGGTGGTGTTCGGCTCGCTGGTGACCTTCACCTGCTTCGCGTGGCTCCTCAAGGTCACGAGCCCCAACAAGGTGGCCACCGCCGGCTACGTGAATCCCATGGTGGCGGTGCTGCTCGGCTGGGCGTTCGGTGGCGAGGCGCTGTCGGCGCGGACGCTGGTGGCGTCGGCGGTGATCATCCTCTCGGTGGTGCTCATCATCACGGGCAAGGAGCTGTCGCGGCTCCGCGCCTCGGTGGCCACGCGGCTGAGCCTCGCCACCAAGCCCGAGGGCGTGCGCTGAGTCACACTTGGGCATCGACGGTTGACGCGTGGGCCGTCGGTGCCTAAAGTTGGTTCCATGACCTGCGCGCGCGCCTGTTCCCTCAATCACGGCTGGAATAATCCGTTCCGATGACGGAGAGCGTGGCGCGCGCACATCACCCGATGCACTGATCCGCGGCCCGCTCCTCCAAGAGCGGGCCGTCTCTTTTATCCGGGACCGTCCCATGGAACTGCACGCCACCGCCACCCGGCTGGCCCTGCCCGACCTCCAGCCCGGGCCCGAGCCGCTGCTCGAGCTCGGCACCCTCTTCGAGGTGAGCGAGGCGCTGGCCAGCGCCCCCCGCCTGGGCGAGGGGGTGGCCAAGGCCATGCAGCTGCTCCGGCGTTATCCCGGCGCGCTCCGCGGCTCGCTCACCCTGCTGGACGAGGAGACCGGCGAGCTCTACATCGAGGGCGCGCTCAACCTCCCCGAGGCCGGCCGCCACGCCCGCTATCGCCTGGGCGAGGGGATCACCGGTGAGGTGGTGGCCAGCGGCCGCGCCATCGTGGTGCCGGACGTGGAGCAGGAGCCCCGCTTCCTGCACCGCACCATCCGCCGGGTGCCCGAGCCGGGCCGCGCCATCAGCTTCGTCTGCGTCCCCGTCATGGTGGACCACCGCGCGGTGGGCGCCCTCTCCGTGGACGTGGCCAACTGGCCCGAAGGCGAGCGGCCGCACCTGCTCAAGTTCCTGCACGTGGTGAGCGCCCTGGTGGCGCTCCGCCTCAAGACCCAGCGCCCGCTCGAGGCCGAGAACCGCGCGCTCCGCCGGGAGCTGTTCGAGCGCTACGACTTTGGCCACCTGGTGGGCGCCAGCGGCAAGATGCGCGACGTCCTGGCCCAGGTGGCGCAGGTGGCCGGCACCGCCACCACCGTGCTCATCCGGGGCGAGTCGGGGACGGGCAAGGAGCTCATTGCCCACGCCATCCACTACAACAGCCCGCGGGCGCAGGGGCCGTTCATCAAGGTGAACTGCGCCGCCCTGCCCGAGACGCTCATGGAGTCGGAGCTCTTCGGGCACGAGAAGGGGTCGTTCACCGGCGCGCTGGCCCGGAAGCAGGGCCGCTTCGAGCTGGCGCACGGCGGCACCATCTTCCTGGACGAAGTGGGCGAGCTCTCCCCCGCCACCCAGGCCAAGCTGCTCCGGGTGCTGCAGGAGCGGGAGTTCGAGCGGGTGGGCGGGAGCGCCCCGATCCGGGTGGACGTGCGGGTCATCGCCGCCACCAACCGGGACCTCGAAGGCGCCATCGGCGAGCGGGGGTTCCGCGAGGACCTCTACTACCGCCTCAACGTCTTCCCCCTCTTCCTGCCGCCGCTCCGCGAGCGGAAGCCGGACATCCTGCTCCTGGCCGACCATTTCGTCGAGAAGTACGCGCGGGCCCACCGGAAGCAGGTCACCCGCCTCACCACCCCGGCCATCGACATGCTGATGCGCTACCACTGGCCGGGCAACGTGCGCGAGCTCGAGAACGTCATCGAGCGCGCCGTGGTGGTGGCCGAGACCGACGCCATCCACGGGCGCCACCTGCCGCCCACCCTGCAGACCCCCGAGGAACAGGCCGACGGGGCGGGGTCGCTCAAGGCGGCCGTGGCCCGGCTCGAGAGCGACCTGCTGGTGGATGCCTTGAAGACCACCCGCGGCTCGGTGGCCGACGCCACCCGGCTCCTGGCCAGCACCGAGCGGATCATCCGCTACAAGCTGCGGAAGTACGGCATCGACCCGGCCCGCTTCGTCTGACGAATTTGTGTCCGGGGAGGCTCCCGGGCACACAAATGTTCCTCCCGCCGAGCGGCGTGCGCCCCTGAAAGGACCGGGGTCGTACGCCGCAAGTCGTTTCGGGTCAATCGCTTCGCGGAAATCCTGCCTGACGAATCGGCGTGCGGCACGCAGCTTGTACTAGGAGTCTCCCGTCACCTGCCGGGAGTCTCGATGCACCGCTCGCTTCGCCTCGTCGTCATGCTCGCCCGCCTGGTGGCGGCCCCCGTGGCCGCGCAGGGCGCCGCCGAGGAGCCGCGCCCCCTCGGCGCCCTCGGTGGCTATGCCCTGGCCACACCGGCGCGGCCGCTGCCGCCGCTGGTGGCGCGCGCGGTGGTCGGCGCCATGCTCGCCTCGCGCTACGAGCTGCACGTGGTATCCGACTGGCCCCAGTACGGCATCCCCGGCACCAGTTGCGTCAACGGCGGGCAGGAGGTGCTGAACGGCACGCTCTCCCGCCTGGAGGGCGACAGCTATGGCGGCACCCTCGAGCGCCGCACCACCATCCGCTTCTGCGGCAGCCACGGCCAGGCCCAGGATCAGGCCTGCAGTCTCACCCTCACCAGCCACGGGCCGGTCGAGGCGCGGGGCGAGGTGATCCCCGCCGCCGGCCCGGCGCCCGGCGCCACGCTGGCCCTCCGCTGGACCACCCCGGCGGATGCCGCCCCGGACGACATCGCCATCGAGGGCACCTGCGCCCCGGCCTTCACGGCCAGGCTCCGGGCGCTCTACCAGGGCGTGAGTCACGCCATGGAGGTCCCCGTCCCGCTCCTCGGCGAGGCGCCGACCCTGGTGCGGCTGGAGCAGGGCTGGATCGTGGAGGCGCGCTGACAACGAGCAGCTGTGCCGGCCTCTGGGTCAGGACCCAGGGTCCCGCGTGGAGGGCCAAGCGGCGGCACCGGCGTGCTGGCGTTCCCCTCCCGCGGTCACCCCGAGTCTGGTGGCCGGACGGCCGGCGCGGCGACCCATGATCCTCGGACCCCCGTCGTAAGCGCGGCCCCGGGCCGCAACCCCGCCCCCGGCGCGGGCGGATGGGCAGGAGAGCCGATGCGTGACGGAGGCCACCGCCGTCTCGACTGCCCTTCCCTCCGCGCCACTCGCTTGACCGCCTCTCACGAGTGCACGATCTTCGGGGTCGCACGCATCCTGCGCCCCTCCGAGGAGTCACTCCCCCATGCTGTTCTCGCCCCGCGTCGTCGCGACGGTGCTGGCGGCCGTCGTGGCCGCCGAGCCGCCGGCGGTCCTGCGCGTCCTGTCGTCCTCCCCCGAGGGGGACGCGCCGCTCACCGCGCCCATCCAGGTGATCTTCGACCGGCCCGTGGCCGGCTCGCTGGACCGGAGCGTGGACCCGGCGGGCATCTTCCGCATGGAGCCGGCGGTGGCCGGCAGGCTGGAGTGGCGCGATCCCGTGACGCTCCGCTTCCAGCCCGCGAAGCCCCTCACCCCGGGCGCCAGCTATCGCGTCACCATCAGCAACACCTTCCAGGCCATGGACGGATCGAAGCTGGAGCAGCCCTTCAGCTACGACTTCACCGTCCTCGGCCCCCAGCTCCTCACCGGCCTCCCCGTCAACGAGGGGGAGAGCCCCCAGTTCCTCGGCCGGGACGCCACCTTCGAGCTGGTCTTCAGCGCCCCCATCGAGGCGGGCGCGCTCAAGGACAAGGCCTGGCTCGAGATGAACGAAGCCTGCGGCCCCGGCCGGAAGATCGCGCTCCGCGTCACCGGCCAGCGCCCCATCGCCGACGACGATTCGTGGCAGTACCGCGAGGCAGGCGGCTGGGAGCGGGACCGTGCCGGCGACGAGCTCCGTCGCGTGGTGTCCCTCAAGCCCGAGAAGCCGCTCCCGCTCGACTGCGCCGGCGTGCTCTACGCGCCGAGCGTCATCGATGCCGAGGGGACGAAGCCCTTCGTCCACTGGAACTTCCAGACCTACACCCGGCTCCGACTCGCCGACGTGAAGTGCGCCTCCGGCGACGCCTGCCCCACCGGCGGCGTGCAGCTCACCTTCTCCACCCCGGTGAAGGGCGCGGAGGTGGAGCGCCACGTCAAGCTGATGCCGGCGGTGGCGTTTGCCGTCTCCGACACCAGCGAGGAATCCACCAGCTGGTACCTCGAGACCACTCTGGTGCCCCACACCGCGTATGCCGTGGTGGTGGACACCGCCCTCCGCGACATCTTCGGCCAGCGGCTCGAAGGGAATCCGGCGGGCGGGTTCCGCACCACCGGCTACGCGCCGCTGGTGGAGCACGAGTACGGCCGCCTCACCGTGGAGCGGGTGGGCTTCCGCACCCTCGCGGTGAAGCACGTCAACGTGGACACGCTCGTCACCACCATCGCGCCGGTGCCGGATGCGCTCATCCCCGGCATCCTCCGCTGGAACCGCTGGAACACCGACGACAGCGTCATGGCGCAGGTGCTGCGCCGCGCCGTCACGAAGAAGGTGGCCGTCCCCGGCGCCCGCGACCGCGTCCGCATCTACGGCCTCCCGCTCCCCGCCTACACCGCCAACCGCCCCGGCATGCCGCTGCTCCAGGTGGTGCGGGTGACGAGCCCGAGCCTCTCGGCGGAGTGGCAGGAGAACCAGCCCTACGCCATCGTGCAGGTGACGGACCTCGCGGTGCACGCCCGCCTGGGCCACACCGGCGGCGTGGTCTGGGTGACCGGCGTCTCCGACGGGAAGGCCCGCGCCAACGCCCTCGTGTCCCTCTACTCCCCCGAGGGAAAGCTCCGCGCCACCGCCCGCACCGGCGCCGACGGCGTCGCGAACTTCCCCGCGCTCCGCCCCGACACCAGCGCGGTGAACGGCGACAGCTTCGAGGGCTACGTCATCGCCCAGCTGGCGGGCGACCGCGCCCTCACCGCCATCAGCACCTACGATCCCGACCTCTCCCCCTGGCGCTTCAACGTCCGCTCCGCCTGGGGCGGCGAGCGCTGGCCCATGGCCGGCGCCGTCTTCACCGAGCGCGGCATCTACCGCCCGGGCGAGGTGGTCTACGCCAAGGCCATCGCGCGGAGCGGCCTGCTCGGCAAGCTCGGCGTCCCGGCGCGTAGCGACTCGCTCCGCTGGGTCTTCAGCGACCGCGACGGTGGGATCCTCAAGGAGAAGGTCGTCGCCCTCTCGGCCTTCGGGACGAGCAGCGAGACCGTCACCCTCCCGGCCGACGCGCCCCTCGGCACCTACACCCTGGCCGTGTCCCAGCGCCGCGCGGGCGAGTGGCAGGAGCTGGCCACCGGGAGCTACCGCGTGGCCGAGTACCGCCCGCCCGAGTTCCTGGTGGAGGCGAGCGCCGACAGCGGCGCCCGCTTCGCCGGCGACACCCTCGTGGCACGCTTCGAGGCGCGCTACCTCTTCGGAGCGCCGATGGCGCGGGCCGCACTGTCCTGGAGCGCGCGGATGACGCCCATGGAGTTCTGGGACCTCGACATCCCGCGCACCGACGGGTTCAGCTTTGGGGAGGGCTTCAACTGGTGGGAGGAGTCCTCCCGCAGCGGGCCAGGCACCATCGAGCTGGTGCAGGGCGAGGACACGCTGGACGCCGCGGGCCGCACCACGGTGAAGGTGGCCGTGGCCCAGCCGCCCAAGGGCCAGCCGGCGCGCGCCGTGGTGGAGGCGGCCGTGACCGACGTGAACCGCCAGATGGTGGGCGCCCGGGCCAGCGCCGTGATCCATCCTGCTTCCTTTTATATAGGGGCGCGGCCGGAGGGGAACGACTACTTCTGGGTGGCCGGGACCCCCGAGCGCATCTCCGTGATCGCCGTGCGGCCGGACGGCCGCCGGGTGAACGGCGTCCGCATCCAGGGCACGGTGGTGCGGCGCGAGTGGCACCGGGTGCACCGCACCCGCGGCGGCTTCAGTGAGGTGTACGGCGAGTGGGTGTCGGATACGGTGGGCCGCTGCAGCATCATCACCACCGGCGACGGGGCGGGGGAGTGCCGGGTGACCCCGCCGAGCGGCGGCAGCTACACCATCAGCTTCACCGCCG